>NZ_DLJR01000001.1:6037-16364 GCF_002484365.1 Empedobacter sp. UBA7611 | reverse complement strand
CAAAACGTTTTTTTATTATTATTTAAAACCTCGCTTGCACTTGCACACTTCCCGTATGTATTGGCTTATTTTCTTCGGTTTTTCGTCCATCATACGAAATATTCAATTGCAAAAAACTTGTGATTTGCCGTTGGATTTGCAACTGCCAAACAAAATTATTTCCAGCGCGCAAACCTTCCATCATTTGATTTCCAACAACAGATTCTTGGTTTCCGATAAATTTATTGTTGATAAAACTAAAACTTCCCAACAAACTCATTTTATCCGAACCGTTCCATTGAATTTCTGTTCCCAAATCCGACTGATTTAATTGCTCTTCACCCGAAACATTCTTCTTATTTTGATAATTATAAAACAACGACGCAACAAGATTTTTTTCTGTTTGATACGTAATTTTTGGTGATAAACGAAGATTATTTAACTTATATCGTCTACTCAAAAATAATTCAGAATCGCTGTTAATCACCATATATTCAGTATCGAAACTTGCGATTAGATCTTGCAAAATCTTATAACGCGCTTGCAACAAATAACTGTCTGAATCACGGTATTCAGAACCTGTGTAAACATACGTTTGGGATTGTTGTTGATTGTAAATAAAATTTGACGACCATTTATATTGTGTTCCTTGATTAAAGAAAATCGACGAACGAATACTTCTTGTTTTACCTAAAATTTGAGCCGAATTCGTAAAAGGATTCCATTCTAACGTCGTTCCTTCTTTGCGCAACGAGTTACTTGCCGAGATATTTTGCTGAAACATCCAACGATTCCAGAATTCATTTTCGGTATTAAAAACTTGTTTTGGACGAAAACGCAACGTAAAATTGAATTGATTTTTATTCGTTTTCAAATACTCGATTGTATTCGTATACACGCGAATATAATTTGCTTGGTCGATAAATTCTGCCACTTCAAACTCGTCAATTTGCTCAATTCCATCGCCGTTATAATCCGTCCATTTGTAAATTCCCATTCCATCCGAAACTTTTACATACTGAAATTCACGCTGCGGTTCCACACCGCTTCCCACTTCATAATCTACATTTAATTGTAAACCTTGATTGAAAAAAGCTTTGTACCATTTTACGCTTCCTGTCATAAAATCTTCGTTCGGCGCATCTAAAAATTGATAATTAACTCGTCGATAATGGAAATTTAAATTTAATTGATGATTTTGTTTTTGTATTAATGTTGAATTAAAAATAGCTCCTTTACTTTGTTGAATATTTTGCCAAGTCCCTAAACGAACCGAATCGTCTTGACGTTGATAAACCGTCAAATCGATTTTATGACCAAGCGAATCTGCAAAACCTCCTTTCAACTGAAATTCATTCCATTTAAAACTTAAATCTGATTTTTGATTTTTTGTCAAATCATCCATGTCATTATTCTCGCCCCAAACTCTCGCTCCAACCCAAAATTTATTTCCAATTTTTCGTTTTCCATCTACCATATAACGCGCAAAATTGGTATTTTGAAGCGTTGCTTTTGTTGATAAAATATTTGCTTGCGCAACGATTTCGTCTTTTTCAGTTTTATAATTTGCATCAAGTTGATTTCTCAAACCTTTGTACAAACCAGTATTTTCAAGATAATCGAATTTATATTGTGCATTAAATTTTTCTTTCCAAGATGAATTGATTTTTGCTGTGATAAAATTCTGATTTACGCCACTTAATTCTTGTTCCAAATTAAAATCTCGTGCAAATTCAACAGCTCGTAAACGCTCTGCACTTTTATAATTTTTATTAATAAAATTCCATTCCGCATAAGGTGTAATTTTCCAATTTTTGAAAGAAAATGTTTTTTCACCATAAACACGAGTTGCTAAACCAGAATTGTTTTGATCATCAATCGATGAAAATAAATTTTGATCATAATTACTCAAACCTAAATTAAAACCAACATTTCCATTATTTCTCAATTGATATTGTCCATTCAACGTATAAATCTGCAACTTTTTAGGCGAAATTAATTGCTTTATTGGTTCATAATCACCTTGTAAAACTCCAGCAATTGCTTCGTTATATTGAAAGACTTTCCCATTTTGATTCGCATTTATTTGTCGATAATTTCCTTGATTAGCGCCAACATACGTGAAAGCCACTTGATACAATTCATCGTTTGGATCCGTCGAATATTCAAAAATATCTAAGCCATTTTGATTTACTTTTCGATACAAGATTTTATTCGAATCAAAAGTCGTTTTTTCAGCAGAAACGGTGTACATTTTATTTGGATCATTTCCTGCATTTGCTAAAATTTGCTTTTCATCATCTGTCAAATCATTTCCAAGCGAATTATTTTTCGAATCTCCTTGAGAAAAGAAAAAACCTGACAATTTTAATCTCTCCGATTCGTATTCAGCGCCACCATAAAGTAAAACTTGCGAATAATTTCGAGAATTGTACAAATACTCCACATTAATGCGCGTATTTGCGGTAATCAATCGGTTTGAAGTAAAAGAAATTTCACCCGTATTATAATTAATCACATAATCATTTTGCTCGCCTCGCTCCAACAAAACACCATCAATGTACACTTTTTCACTTCCCGAAATAATAATCACATACAATTCATTATTTTTCCCAGAAAGCCTGTAAGGACCTTGATTTCCGTCTTGTCCAACAAAATTAACGCGCATAAATTCTCCTCGTGTAATACTTCCCGAAGAAAAAATATTGGTCGAGGATTTTTCGCCTTTCAACTGAGTTGATAATTGTAATCCTGTTACTTTTTGATTAAATGGATTGAAAAAATCTCGTTCTTGATTGGTATTAATATCAATATGTCCAGCTCTAATTTTCGAATTTTTACTGGCTAATTCGATGTAAACTTTATCAAATTCTTGCAAATTTTGCGTGTATCCATCCGATTCTATTGGCACATTATTATCCGCAATCGCCGCATTTACTGTAATATCATCCGATAATTTTCCAGACAATTCCAAATCCAACGAAGATTGCACAGACGCACTTTGATTATTTCCAAAACGAATACCACGAACCATCGAACCTTTACTATTCAAACCATCAAAAACATCTTTGTTCGCTTGTTTTGAATTCGGTTCTATTTGATGAAAAATATCAACTGGTTTTGCATCATTAACAATGATATTCGGATTTTTGGCATAAAAAACAGATTCGGCTAATTTTGGATTAACAAAATACTGAATTTTCACCATTTGTTTGGCGATTGAAGAATTGAAATAAACCTCGTTTCGTTCAAAATTTATCGTATAAAATTCTTTTGAAATTGGATTTCCTGTTGAATCTAAAATTTGAAATTTTTCTGACAAAATTCCTTTATTTTGCAGCTTTATCGTATCAGAAAGTTGAACAGAATCTTGTCTAAAATTAGGATTTTTCCACCCAAAATGTTGAGCAAAAACAAAACTGTTCACTAACCAAAAACATAGAAAAAATAGAATCCGAAACTGCAAAAGATTTTATTAGAATAACGAAAATTTAAGCTAAAAATTTTACTCGAAATTTAATCACTTTTTTTGAATCAAATAATAGTTTCTTTGGATACGATCGTTATAATTTTTTTGATTTTTTGAAGAATGATTCAAATCGACCACACCAATTTTTTTGATTGAATAATTATTGAAATGATCCGCAAAAAAAGTAGAATCTGACGGACTTGCTAACATTCCAAATTTCTCTTCTTTCGGAAAGATAGTTTTCTTTCCATCGTTAATTGCAGGAATTGAAGTCCCATAATCCAACACTATTTCAGGAACAAAACTTTGCCATTCGTATGTTTTGATTTGATTTTGTTGTTCTAATTTTTTCAGATTTTTAGCAGAAGAATACAATTCTTCGGAAAAAGTTAATTTGGAAAGTGGAAATCCAAACGCAACAACTGAGCACATCAATAAAATAGTTGAGTAAAATATCTGTTCGAATGATTTTATCTTTAATCCTTTAAAAATTGAGATTCCTAAAATTAATCCTACGACAGCAAAAGGAATCGACCAAACCAAAAATTCTGACAAACGATCTTTTGTATAAATAAAAACACCAACTGAAATTGCGATTCCTATTATTCCGTATAAACCAAACGCAAAATTGGTAAAATATCGTTCAGTTTTATTTGATAAATTTTTGAATTCTAATCGTAAATATTCGATATAAAAGCCAATATTCATCGCTAAAGGAATTAAAACTGGTAATAAATATCTTGATTTTTTTTCTGGAATTACAGATAATAAAACCACCGATAAAATCGTCCATAACCAAGCAAATTGATAGGCTTTTTTGTTTGCAACTTTATTCTTTAGATAGGGATAAATCAAACTTACCAAAGCCGGAATTGTCCATAAACCAGATTGCGTAAAGAAACTCCAATAATAATAAATTGGGCGAGTATTATAGCTATGCCAATTGTTCACTTCCTTTTGAGAAGCCGCTAAAAAATGTTCTGGATCAAAATATTTCACATACATCATCCATGCAAATCCTACAACACAACCTAATATTATCGTTAAAATTGTAATTCCTAAATTTCTTCCTAATTTGTATCTATAAACAATAAAATAGGCAATTAAAAAAGGTAAAAATAACGCATACAACGAAACTGGACCTTTGCTCATTATCGAACAAGCCAACAAGAAAAATGCAGCAATAAAATTGAATAAATTAAATTTTGATGATTGAAATTCTTTCACCAAAAACAATATTGCTCCCATCACAAAACTATGCGTGTACATGTCCCAATTGTTATCTCTCCCTGAGAAAAACACGTAAAATGAAGTGATTAAAACCAATGAAGAATTAACAACTTGTTGTTTTGTTAAATCGAAATGCGTTAATGTTTTATAGAACCAAACGACTAATAAAATGGTAATTAGAACAACTGGAATGCGTAGCCAAAAAAAGTTTTCGAAACCAAAAACACTTCCAAAAACAGCTGTAATCCAAGTTGGTAAAGGTGGCTTTTCATAACGAGGCAAACCGTTAAGCGTGGTAAAAATCCAATTTCCATCGTGGACCATTTCTCGCGCCGAAATAATATTTCGAGCTTCCATAATGTTAGTTTGTAAAACACCAAGATTGACAAACAACATCAAAATTGTTACGATGATTAAAAATAAAACTGAATTTTGCTTAATCCACTGAACCATTTTTTTCTTTTCGTTTGATTAATATATTTCGAGTATAAACGATAAATCCCATAAAATGACCAACAAATAAAACGGGATCTTTTCGAATAATCGCGTAAGTTAAAATTAACAATGATCCTGTTAAACTAATGGCCCAAAATCCCATTGGTAATTGCGATTCGTGTTTTCGTTCGGAATAAATCCATTGATAGACGAAACGAAATGTGAAAAGTACCTGAGATACGACTCCTAAAGATAAAAGCCACATCGGAATTTTTTCGTTTTTGAATAATAAATCTACATCAAAAATTCCGTTATTGAAACCATATAAAACAATTAATGCAGGAAAAACATACAAGAAAATGCGTACTATTTTCGGAAATTCTTTCCAATGATTTTGAAGTTGAATATTTCTGATATAGATATAATACGTCAATGTTTGTCCCAACATAATCGAAAAATCATGACGCAAATAACCATATAAAAATAGCAAAACAGATGCAAACAAGCTAACTTCCCAAAATAATTTTGGTGTAAGAACTTTCTTATTCTTTTCAGAAACAACCCATTGTAAAATAAGACGACTCGAAAAAAGTGCTTGTGCAAGAAAACCAATACTGATGATAACCCAATTTGGCATTATGCTCTTTCTTGAATTTTATAATTGATGTATTTTTTCTTCATCCAAACAAATGCAAAACAATCCATTAACGGTCCTAATAAACGGTTCCATAAATTGAATTTTGATTCGCCCGCGATACGAGGAAAATGTTTGACAGGAACTTGAGTAACCGTTCCATTTTGTAATAAAATCATAGCTGGTAAAAAACGGTGCAATCCTTTGAACATCGGAATTTTCTTCGCTTTTTCAGCATCTATAACTTTTAATGGACAACCCGTATCATCCATTCCGTCATTAGTAAATGCTCTACGAATAGAATTGGCAATTTTAGATGACATGTTTTTCACGAAAGAATCTTTGCGATCTGCACGAACTCCAGTCACCAAATCATATTGATCTGCTAACGCTAATAATTTATTGAAATCTTCTGGATCAGTCTGTAAATCCGCATCGATATAACCAACCCATTTTGATTCCACTGTATCAAAACCAGCTTTTATAGCTGCAGATAAACCATAATTTTTGTCAAAAGAAATATAATGAAAAGCTTGATTTCTATTACAAATCTCTTTGATAAGAGCCAAACTTTTGTCTTTAGAACCATCATTAATCAATAAAATTTCAGTCCGTTTTATTGACTTTGACAGATATTGATTCATTGTTTCTTCCAATCTTATCAAGTTATCTTCCTCATTATAAATTGGGATGATAATTGTAAACTCTGTTGACATTTTTAAATTATTTCAGAGGACAAAGCTATGAAATAATCAAACGAAATTAAAATATTTTTGTTGAAGCTAATTTATTTCATATCAAATCGAAACGAACTTTGTTTGATGATAAAAAACAGTTTTTTTTTAAACCAATAATTTATCCATTTCTTGAACAAGAATACCCTTATCTTCATTATTAATCAAGACTACAGCATTTCCTATTCCATAAGGTTTATAACGCTCTAAGAAGCTTTGATCTTTAAACAAACCAATTGTTTTTGTAGGCGCTGCACAACTCAAATGCATCATACCAGAATCGGCTGCAATCACAAATTCGCAACTTTTCATCACAGCTGCAATTTCTCTCACATCTTTACTGTAATAAGTAGGCAATCTATGATTTAGCATCGAAATATTTTCGACAGGTAAAATTTCAATTAAATTATATTCTTGCGAATATTTTGGATAAAATAAATTGTAAAATTCTGTCCACCATTTTTCATCATAACATTTTGTACCAGTTGCATACGTAAAAAATGCAAGTGTTTTCTTTGAAGGATCTTGAATCAATTCAGTTAACATTTCTATTCCTTTTGTAGACTCTTGCTCTGTTAACTGAATATTTAGAGTTGGATTATCTAAATTTCCTTCTTTATTTTTAAATAATTCTAAGAATTTTCTAAACACATAAACTGGATATTGTGCTTGATGAATATGAATTTCTTGATTCGAATTCATTTCAAATTCATTTCCAAAAATTTTATACTTAGAATTCGCAAAAGAAGTTGAAAGTCGTCCTGAAGATGAATTTTTATCAACATTAATGACTAAATCGTAATTCTTTTTTTTGATTTTTAGCCAAACTTTAGCGTATTGAATCAATTCTTTGAAAGGTTTTTTAGGTAATTCAATAATTTGATCAACTTGAGGATAGTTCTCAAAAATAATCGGAGCAACCTTACCTTTTACAAATAAGTCAATTTTAACACCAGGATTATATCGGATAATTTCCTGAATCAAAGGTGTAATCAATAGAATATTTCCTAAACGCTGATTGGGTCTGTTTATCAGTACTCTATTAAGTTCAAGAGGTTTTTCTTTGTCTATCTTTGGCAAATTACCATCACCTATTCCTCCTGTTAATCGACGCATAATTGTACGACGAAAATGATTGACTGATTTTTTAAAATTCATTAAAAAGTGCTCGTTAAAAAAATACCTTTATTGTATTCTTATTTTTCCACGAAACTATGTAAACTATTGGTAATTACGAAATATTTTTTTCATAAAAAAAGATCTCTTATCGAGATCTTTAAATTATTTTGTTTTCGTAGGGCGAACTTCTATTTTACTTGGCAAAACATTTGGATTCATTTTCAACAAATCAACTACCATTTGTCCTAAATCTTCGGGCTGAATTTTCCATCCATCCTCAGAATTTGGCACATGATCATTAAAATTTGAAGTCACAGAACCAGGCATAATCGTTGTACATTTGATATCATAATTTCTCAAATCTAACATCGCTGCTTGGGTAAAACCGACAACGCCAAATTTCGAAGCATTGTAACCCGCTCCATTCGCAAAGAAATTTGTTCCCGCCAAAGAAGCAATCGAAATATAATATCCTTTCGAAACTTTTAGTGCTTCAACAGACGCTTTTATTGTATGAAAAACTCCTGTCAGGTTAGTATCAATCATCGCATTCCAATCTTCTAAAGAAAGTTCATCAACTGGCGCAAATTTTCCTAAACCAGCATTTGCAATCACAATATCCAAACGTCCAAACGCAGAAATAATTTGCTCAATTGCATTTTGTTCATCTTCGAAATGTCTCACATCCGACTGAATAGCCAATACATTTTGATTTCCTAAATAATGACGAGCTTTTTCAACATCATCAATGTTTCGTCCAGAAATTGCCACTTTCAAACCATTTTCTACCAATGATTTTGCAATTCCTAATCCAATTCCTTTTGTTCCCCCCGTTATATAAGCTACTTTACCTTCTATATTTTGCATAATTATTTTAGTTTTATTTTTGGTTCAGCCAATTCCATTTACCATCTTTTCGGTAAATAAATCCGCCTTCTTTTGCGTTATCTTGATGCACATAAATCGCATCATAATCTAAAGTTACGATTTCATTTTTAGAAACTCCATTTAAATTTCGTTTCACTCCATCTTTATAATTCGAATAAAGTGGCGTTCCTTTTGGAATCATCATCAACGTTCCGAAATCATAATTTGTAATTTTGAACGGATCTTTTGCTCCTCCCAAACCATAAATTTGACTTCCTTTTTTCATATTATTCACAATAAATAAACGGATATTTCCTTTTGTATCAATCATTCTATATAAATAATCCACCACACCGTCACCAAAAAAGTCGCCTTTAATTGCGAAACATTTGTAAGCTGTTGCTAAATAAAATTCGCTAAAAGCTGGATGTGTAGAAATTTCTGTTTCGAATTGATTGACAAAATTTTGTTGTGTGATTAAATAACCACTAAACGCATACAAATCGCCTTGAGCAGAAGAATCATTAACTCCTTCATCCAAAATTAATTTAGACGAGCTAACATCTAATTTCACCCAGTTTCCACTTTTTGCTTTCCCATTATCTTTAATTGCAAACGCTTCACCTTTTTCTGAAATTTTAACAGGATATCCATACGGAATTTTACCAATTCGTTTTCCATTCGGACTTGTTCTAACTGTCAATCCTTCTTGCGCTATAACTTGATAAATTTCTTGTGAAAACACAATAGAACTCATCATCAAAATGAATCCAACAACTATTTTTTTCATGATGTAAAATTAAAAAGCTTCAAGTAATCTTGAAGCTTTTATATGAACTATTTTAAATTAAAATTTACTTAAAATTAGGTTTTCTTTTCTCAACAAAAGCAGTTGTTCCTTCTTTGAAATCTTCTTCGTCAAATAAATTTCCGAAACTTTCAATTTCAACTTCAAAACCATTGTCTTTATCTGACGCATTAATTGCTCGAATCGCGTGACGAATCGCTACAGAAGAATTTTTTGAAATTTTAGTCGCAATTTCTTTTGCACGATCAATTAATTCAGCTTGCTCAACAACTTCATTCACTAAACCAATTTCATGCGCGCGTTCAGCTGTAAACATATCTGCTGTCATAATTGCTTGCATTGCACGACCTTTTCCAATTAATTTTGGCAAACGTTGCGTTCCTCCATAACCCGGAATCAAACCTAATGTAACCTCTGGTAATCCTAATTTTGCATTAGTTGATGCTATACGAAAATGAGACGCCATCGCTAATTCTAAACCACCTCCTAAAGCAAAACCATTCACTGCGGCGATTACAGGTTTTTTAGAATTTTCAATTTTATCAAAAACATTTTCTTGTCCTTTTGCAGCTAATTGTTCACCTTGACGACCATCAAAACTTGCAAATTCTTTGATATCAGCACCAGCAACGAAAGATTTTTCACCAGAACCTGTTAAAATAATTACTCGAATAGCGGGATCAGAATCTGCGTCTGTAAAAAAGTTTGAAATATCATCTAATAAATCTTTGTTCAATGCATTTAATGCTTGCGGACGATTTAAGGTAACTAATGCAATTTTATTTTCTACTTCAACAATCAGATTGTTATAATTATATTCCATTTTGTTTGTGTTTTTATTATTCACTCAAAAATATCAATTGTTCACTCAACTAAAAAATTTATCAAAAAATAATTTGTACAATTCAAAATCCTTCCTAAATTTGTCCCAATGAAAACATTATTTACAAATAACTGGTGGTGGAATATCGAACAACAAAACGTTGGTTCGTAAGACCTCTATGCAGTTATATGTAGAAAAGGCTTGTCGTAACCGACAAGCCTTTTTTTGT
>NZ_DLJR01000001.1:402-6029 GCF_002484365.1 Empedobacter sp. UBA7611 | reverse complement strand
ACTCCTGTTCAGCTTTATTTGAAATTGCGAGATATTTATCCGAATGCCTTATTATTAGAGAGTTCTGACTATCATTCTAAGACAGATGCTAACTCTTTTATTTGTCTAAATCCGATCGCAACTTTTAAGGTTACAAACGGAATTGTGAATGAAACGTATGCGAATGGAGAAACAAAAGAATATGCGTTGAATGGTCAAGAATTGACAGAGAAATTCAAAAAATTTACAAGTCAGTTTATGATTCAAAATGGAGAAGATTTACTTGTAAATGGTTTATTTGGATACATTGCGTGGGATGCGATTCCACATTTTGAAACAGTAAAATTTTCAGCAAAAGGAAACGAAGCAACGATTCCAGAATTTTCGTATTCGTTCTATCAAAATATTGTGGTGTTCAATCATTTTCACAATGAAATTCAATTCATCGAATTTCAAAATGATGAAATAGATTCTAAATTTTCTGAAATTAAAAGTGTTGTTCATAACAAATCAATTGTTGAATATCCATTTAATGTAGAAAGTGAAATTCAATCGAATTTAACAGATGATGAATTCAAAGAAATGGTGACAAAATGTAAACAATCTTGTTTCCGTGGAGATGTTTTCCAAATTGTTCCTTCTCGTCAATTCAAACAAAAATTTTCGGGTGACGAATTTAATGTTTACCGCATTTTACGCTCTGTAAATCCTTCGCCCTATTTGTTTTATTTCGATTACGGAAATTATAAAATCTTCGGATCTTCACCAGAAGCGCAAATTATCATTAATAATAATCATGCAGAAATTCATCCTATTGCAGGAACAGTTCGCAGAACTGGAAGTCCAACTTTGGACAAAGAATTGACCGAAAAATTAATTGCTGACCCAAAAGAAAATGAAGAGCATGTGATGTTGGTCGATTTGGCTCGCAATGATTTAAGTCGAAATTCTGCTGATGTAAAAGTCGCACAATACAAAGAAATTCAGTATTTCTCGCATGTGATTCACATGGTTTCAAAAGTAACTGCTCAATTGGATCCAAGCGTAAATACGATGAAAGTTTTTGCAGACTCTTTTCCGGCTGGAACACTTTCTGGCGCACCAAAATTCAAAGCAATGGAATTATTAGACGGTTACGAAAATCAAAATCGTGGCGTTTATGGTGGCGGAATTGGATATTTAGGATTCAACGGTGACATCAACATGGCGATTGCGATTCGTACGTTCGTCAGCAAACAAAATACCTTATATTTTCAGGCTGGTGCTGGAGTTGTTTCCAAATCGGTCGAAGAAAATGAATTACAAGAAGTCAATCATAAATTAGGAGCGCTTCGTCGCTCAATAGAAATCGCTCAAAACCTATAAACTATGAAAATTTTAGTTATCGATAATTACGATTCGTTCACCTATAATTTAGTGCATTCATTAAAGAAATTCGCCGATGATATTACCGTTGTTCGCAATGATGGAATTACTTTGGAAGATGTGAATAATTATGATAAAATATTACTTTCTCCAGGTCCAGGAGTTCCTGATGAAGCCAATTTATTGAAACCAATCATCGAGAAATATGCTTCAACAAAATCTATTTTTGGCGTTTGTTTAGGACAACAAGCAATTGGAGAAGTTTTTGGAGGGAAATTATTAAATACACAAGAAGTTTTTCACGGAGTTGAATCTAAAATTGAAGTAATAAAAGACGAAGTGTTATTCCAAAATTTACCAAAAAAATTAGAAGTTGGACGTTACCATTCTTGGGTAGTTTCAAATGAAGATTTTCCTGAAGAATTAGAAATTACAGCAGTTGGTCCAAAAGGAGAAGTGATGGCTTTACGTCACAAAACGTATGATGTTCGCGGTGTTCAGTTTCATCCAGAATCTATTTTAACACCACTTGGAGATGAGATGATTAAGAATTGGTTAGAAGCTTAAAACGATGAAAAAATTATTAAATTTATTATTCGAAAATTATACTTTGAGCGAAAATGAAGCCTATCAAATTATGGTGGAAATTTCGGAAGAAAAATATTCGGCTGTCGAATTAGCTTCATTTATGACCATTTTTAATATGCGTAACATTACGTTGGAAGAATTAAAAGGATATCGTCGAGCGTTGTTAGATTTATGCATCAAAGTTAATTTACCAAAGCAAGCGATTGATGTTGTAGGAACGGGCGGTGACGGAAAAGACACTTTTAATATTTCGACATTGAGTTGTTTTGTCTTGGCTGGAGCTGGAGAGAAAATTATTAAACAAGGAAATTACGGAACGTCGTCTGTAAGCGGTTCTTCGAATATGTTGGATAATTTTGGTTACGAATTTTCTGTTAATCAAGATAAATTAAAACGTGAGTTCGAAGAAGTTGGAATTACATTTTTACATGCGCCACTCTTTCATCCGGCTTTAGCGAAAGTTGCTCCGATTAGAAAAGGTTTGGCGATAAAAACATTTTTCAATTTAATGGGGCCTTTGGTGAATCCTGTTCAACCAGAATTTCAAAATTTAGGAACATATGATGTCAAAACTGCTCGATTATATCATTATGTGATGCAAAATTCGGGCGTGAAATATTCGATTTCGACTGCGTTGGCTGGTTATGATGAAGTTTCGTTGACATCGCCTACAAAAGTGTTCAATAATTCGGGGGAATTTGTTTTAGAAAGTAAAGATTTTGGTTTAAATATTCTTCAACCTGATGAGATAAAAGGAGGAAAATCAATCGAAGAAAATTCAAAAATATTTTTGAGCGTTTTAGAAGGAAATTCAACTAAAGCACAAAAAGAAGTTGTTTTAGCAAATGCTGCTTTAGCGCTTAAAACAATTTATCCAACCAAAGATTTAATCGAATGTGTAGCAATTGCGAACGAAAGTTTAGACAGTAAAAAAGCATTGAATGTATTCCAAAAATTAATGAAACCATGAAAACGATATTAGACGAAATTGTCGCGCAAAAACGTATTGAAATTTTAGAAAAACAGAAAACTCAATCAATAGAAAGTTTTAGAAATTCAGAAAATTTTTTGCTTCCTGTTAAATCTACAAAAGCTTCAATTTTAGATAAATTAAAATCTGGAATTATTGCAGAATTTAAGCGAAAATCACCATCGAAAGGTTTTATTAACAAAGACGCAAATGTAAAAGAAGTTGTTTCCGGTTACGAAAAGTTTGGTGCTTCTGTCGTTTCTGTTTTAACAGATGAGCAATTTTTTGGCGGAAGTTTTGATGATTTAAAACAAGCAAAAGAAGTGTTGAATATTCCTGTTTTGCGTAAAGATTTTATTGTTGATGAATTTCAAGTGTACGAAACAAAAGCGATTGGTGCAGATTTGATGTTATTAATTGCAGAATGTTTGACGAAAGATGAAGTGTATCATTTAGCTAAAACTGCTAAGGGAATTGGATTAGAAGTTTTATTGGAATTACATTCAGAAGATCAATTAGAAAAGGTAAATGAATTCATTGATTTGATTGGAATTAACAATCGTAATTTGAAAAATTTCGAAGTTGATATTGAAAAATCAAAACAAATCTTGAAACAATTACCAACCGATTTAATTAAAGTTGCGGAAAGTGGAATTTCTGATCCTAAAACAGTAAAAGAATTAAGACAAGCTGGATTTCAGGCATTTTTAATTGGTGAAAATTTTATGAAAGCAGATAATCCATCTCAAGCATTTGAGCAATTTGTAAAAGAATCAAAATGAAACGTTTTCAAGTAAAGGTTTGCGGAAATAATAACATCGAAAATTTTAAAGAAATTGCAGCAATCGAACCCGATTATGTAGGCTTTATTTTCTATCCAAAATCAAAAAGATTTGTAGAAGACGAATCTATTTTTGAAGTTTTTCCGAATGCAGAAAAAGTTGGCGTTTTCGTGAATGAATCAGTCGAGAAAATTCTCGAAAAAGTTGAAGAATATAAATTAGATGTTGTCCAATTACATGGTGATGAAACAGCTGACTTTTGTGAAGAATTAATCAATCAAAAACATCAACGATTATTAACTGATGAAAGCTTTTTAGACTTTAAAATTTGGAAAGCTGTTGGTATAAAATCGATTGAAGATTTTCAACAATTAACCACTTATCAACAAGTTGTTGATAGTTTTGTTTTCGATACAAAATCAAGTGATTATGGCGGAACAGGAAAAAAATTTGATTGGCAATTGTTAACAAACTATCAGTTATCAACACCCTTTTTATTAAGTGGAGGAATAACATTGGAAGATGCATTTATCTTGAAAAATTTTCAGCATCCGAAATGTATTGGATTTGATATCAATAGTGGTTTTGAGTCAGCACCAGGAATAAAAAAAACTGACGAAGTAAAACAGTTTATCGATACAATTGATGGACGAATTGAACAAAATTAAAAATAAACAAAATGAAATACGAAGTTGACGAAAGAGGTTTTTATGGTGAATTTGGAGGAGCATTTATTCCAGAATTATTACATCATAATTGTGAAGAATTATCTGAAGCTTTAGCCCTATATGCAGATACAAAAGAGTTCAAAGATGAATTTAATTTGTTATTAAAAGATTACGTTGGTCGACCAAGTCCATTGTATTTTGCACCAAATCTTTCCAAAAAATATAACGCCAATATTCTTTTAAAACGAGAAGATTTGAATCACACAGGAGCGCATAAAATCAACAATGCAATTGGTCAGGCACTTTTAGCGAAACGAATGGGTAAAACCAAAATTATTGCCGAAACTGGTGCTGGACAACATGGTGTTGCTACTGCTACTGTTTGTGCGTTGATGGGATTAGAATGTATCGTTTTTATGGGAGAAATTGATATTTCTCGTCAAGCTCCAAATGTTGCGCGAATGAAAATGTTAGGAGCAGAGGTGATTCCTGCAACTTCGGGAAGTAAAACATTGAAAGATGCAACAAATGAAGCGATTCGTTATTGGATTAATAATCCTGAAACTTTTTACATCATTGGTTCTGTCGTTGGGCCTCATCCTTATCCAGCAATGGTAACCAAATTTCAAGCGATTATTTCGGAAGAAATTAAAGCACAAATGAAAGAGAAATATGGAAAAGAGAACCCTGATTATGTGATTGCTTGTGTTGGTGGTGGAAGTAATGCTGCGGGAGCTTTTTATCATTTTTTAAATGATGATTCAGTCAAATTAATCGCGGTTGAAGCGGCTGGTTTGGGCGTAGAATCTGGAGAAACTGCTGCTACAACTATCAAAGGAACAGAAGGAATTATTCACGGAAGTCGAACATTATTGATGCAAGATAAAGATGGACAAATTGTTGAACCTTATTCAATTTCGGCTGGATTAGATTATCCTGGCGTTGGTCCTTTACATGCGCATTTGTTCAAAACTGGACGTGCTGAATTCTTAAATGCAACAGATGATGAAGCCTTGGAAGCTGCTTTTATGTTGACAAAAGAGGAAGGAATCATTCCTGCATTAGAATCTTCTCACGCTTTAGCTGCTTTAGAAAAAATTAATTTTAAACCGCAAGACATTGTGATTCTGAATCTTTCAGGAAGAGGAGATAAAGATTTAGAAACATATATGAAAGTTTCCGAAAAATATTCTTAAAAATATTTGGTTAATTTTCAAAAATCACCTTACATTTGCACCCACGATAATGAAATCTATCGGGGTGTAGCGTAGCCCG
>NZ_DLJR01000001.1:0-128 GCF_002484365.1 Empedobacter sp. UBA7611 | reverse complement strand
AATCCTGCCACCCCGACAAAAACCTTTGTATATTTGCAAAGGTTTTTTTTATACATTTATTTCATGAAATCTATCTTAGGTAATAAAGAATCTTTTGTCTCATACTCTGGGATCAGTATCAAAAGTTG
>NZ_DLJR01000076.1:0-7003 GCF_002484365.1 Empedobacter sp. UBA7611 | reverse complement strand
GTTAGTAAGATACTACCAATTATCTGAATTAGTTTTTAATAAACTTAATTGATTCATTTGTTGAATCAGTTTTTATTTTTATGATATAAACTCCTTTATTTAAGAAACTTAAATCAATTTTATTATTCATAATATTGTCTGAGTTCCAAACTTTTTGACCTGCTAAATTATACACTTCAGCAGAATTTATGATAGCTTTTGTATGAATTGTCATTTCATTCATAACAGGATTTGGAGAAATTGTTGTAATAATTTTATCCAAAACATTTTCATTTGTAGACAAAGCTTCTTTCAATTCTATTACAAAACCTTTAAGATCCATTTCATCCTAATTGATTCCTATACCTCCTATATATTTTCCATTCGGAGAAATACCTGTAGGCAGCACAAAAGTAAAACTTTTGCTATCATACCCAACCTCTTTTACATAATCATCAATTTTAACAACTCCTTTATCTTTAAACCAAATAAAACCTTCTCCTTCTGTATTTGTAGCATACCAAGGCTTCCAATAACCCACCGCTGTATTTCCATCATCAGAAACAGCTACAATTGACGTGTTATAATCTGGATCTGAATGAACTATTTCTGTATAAGTATTAGTTGTTGCATTGTAAATATATGCTTCAGGTTCGTTGAAACCAACAATAATATTTCCATCAGCAGAAACTGCTAACGCCTCTCCTACAAGATTACCTTGTTTATCTTTAATAAATGTTTGTACACCGTTTTTCCAATAAACTCCTTTACGGAAACCATTTTCAGAATCTTGCCATCCTACAACAACAGTTCCATCTCCATTTACAGAATTTGGTCTTGAACTTTTACCTGCGACTGTAGAGCCCAAATCTTTCATTCCATTTGCTCTATTCCAAATAACTCCTATAGCTTGAGAAGCAGATTTCCATCCTAATCCAACGATCGTTTTACCATCGCTTGACATTCCCCATGAAGAAGTATCACTACCATTTGCACTTGCTCCTAAGTACTCCCATGTTTGCGTAGTTGTATCATATAAAGCCATTTCGTCGATTCCTGTAGCTGGATTTGTCATTGTTCCTGATACTAATTTTCCATCAGCAGAAATCGTTGTATTACCTGCTATATAATCATTATTTCCTCCAATTTCTCCAATTACTACAGGACCTTCTTCTTTTGTCCATTTAAAATGCAATACTCCTGCAGCATTTCCTACAGCTACACCGTCATTAGAGATATCTGTAACTTGAGCCCATGTACCCACATCATACACCTGAGCATTTGATTGTGAAAGTATTAACAATGTTAATACACTAAAGTAAATTTTCTTCATAATTTTATTGTGTTAATTCATTACTTTAAAATTATATTATATTTCAATATATATTAATCAGCAATAATTTAAAGAATTAATTTCCTTAAAAACAAAAACATAAAACACTTGTAATCAATAAATTAACATTTAGAAATTACATTATTTAAAAAACTGAATTTCTTTAAATCAATTACAAAAACACAAAAAAATAATATTATAAATCAAATCATTACATAAACCAAAAAAGCCATTCTTTCGAATGGCTTTCAATTTATGGATTGTTAGAATGTTTTTATGTATTACAATTCTAAAGCTCTTTTAGCGTCACCTCCCATTAATACGTTTAATGGATCTTCTACCGCTTCTTTAACAGCAACTAAGAATCCTACAGATTCGCGTCCGTCGATGATACGGTGGTCATAAGATAAAGCAACATACATCATTGGAGCGATAACAATTTGTCCGTTTTTAACAACTGGACGCTCAACGATATTGTGCATTCCTAAGATACCTGATTGAGGTGGGTTGATGATTGGTGTAGACATCATAGATCCAAATACACCACCATTAGTGATTGTAAATGTACCTCCTGTCATTTCATCAACAGAAATTTTTCCGTCACGTACTTTGATTGCTAAATCTTTGATAGATTGCTCAACACCACGGAAAGTTAAGTTTTCTGCATTACGTACAACTGGCACCATTAAACCTTTTGGTCCTGATACTGCAACAGAAACGTCAGCAAAGTCAAATTTTACTTGGTAGTCACCGTCAATCATAGAGTTTACGTCTGGGTATAACTCTAATGCGCGTGTAACTGCTTTTGTAAAGAAAGACATGAATCCTAAACCAACACCGTGTTTAGCTTTGAATTCGTCTTTATATTGGTTACGTAAAGCAAAAATTGCAGACATATCAACTTCGTTGAATGTAGTTAACATTGCAGTTTCATTTTTAACAGAAACTAAACGTTGTGCAATTTTACGACGTAATGATGATAATTTTTTCTCTGATTGAGCACGAGTTCCTTGAGTAGAAGTTCCCATTGCTGGTGTAAAACGAGCTGCATCATCTTGAGTGATACGTCCGTCACGTCCTGAACCTTTTACTTGAGAAGCATCGATACCTTTTTCGTCTAAAACTTTTTTAGCCGCTGGAGATGGAGTTCCCGTAGCGTAAGTTGCAGCTGGAGCAGCAGGTGCTGGCGTAGCAACTGGAGCTGGAGCAGCTTTTACTTCTTCTTTAACCTCAGCTTTTGGTGCTTCTGCAGCTGGAGCGCTTCCTCCTTCTGGTTTAGCAGCTGATGTATCAATAAGACAAACAACTTGTCCTACTTCTACAACATCACCTTCTTCCGCTTTCAAAGTGATAATTCCACTTTCTTCTGCTGGTAATTCTAATGTTGCTTTATCTGAGTCAACCTCAGCAATTGCTTGGTCTTTTTCTACGTAATCACCGTCTTTTACTAACCACGTAGCGATCTCTACTTCTGTGATTGATTCCCCTGGTGATGGGACTTTCATTTCTAACATATCTATTAGCTTTATTTTTTAATTGAATACTTTATTAATTACCTCTTCGTAAATTGCAGCCCAACGTTTACTTGAACCTGGTGCTGTTGCAGCACTTTCTGCTGGAGAAACTACGTCGAATGGATATTTTCTTAACTTACGTAAGATATACATCCAAGCTCCCATATTTTCTGGTTCTTCTTGTGCCCAAACCAATTTAGCATTACCAAATTTAGAGATGATAGCATCTACTTTTTCTTCATTTAAAGGATATAATTGCTCTAAACGAATAATTGCAGTTTCTTTATCACCTAATTCTTGGCGTTTTTTGTCTAAATCGTAGTAGATTTTTCCTGAACAGAAAACTACTTTTTTCACTTTTTTCGCATCTACTGTTACATCTTCGATGATTTCTTGGAAACCTCCATTTGCGAAATCTGCTAATGATGATACTGCTGATGGATGACGTAATAATGATTTTGGTGACATTACAACCAATGGTTTGCGGTAATCTGTTACAACCTGTCTTCTTAATGCGTGGAAGAAGTTAGCTGGAGTTGTGATATTTGCAACAAACATATTGTTACCAGCACACATTTGTAAGAAACGCTCTAAACGTGCTGAAGAGTGCTCTGCTCCTTGCCCTTCATATCCATGAGGCAATAACATTACTAAACCATTTTGTAATTTCCATTTATCTTCTGCTGCAGAAATATATTGGTCGATTACGATTTGCGCTCCATTCACGAAATCTCCAAATTGAGCTTCCCAAATAGTTAACGCTTTAGGATTTGCCATTGCATATCCATAATCAAAACCTAAAACTGCATACTCAGATAATAATGAATTATAGATTCTTAATTGACCTTGTTCATTATTGATATGGTTTAATAAGATAATTTCTTCTTCTGTGTCTTCAGTTTTTACAACCGCATGACGGTGAGAGAAAGTTCCACGTTCTACATCTTCCCCAGAAACACGCACGTTACGTCCGTCTGTTAAGATAGAACCGAAAGCTAAAGCTTCTCCTAATCCCCAGTCGATTTTATCTTCCTCAATCATTTTTCCTCGTCCTTCAATTAAACGAGAAACTTTTTTGATTAATTTTTTACCTTCTGGAACGGTAGAAACAGCTTTTGCAATTTCTTTTAATTTTGCTTCATCGTAAGCAGTATTTGCTTGTTCAAAAACTTTTGCATCATCAGCAATTTCAAATCCTTCCCACTCTTCTGGCATGAAAGGGAAAATGTGATTACGCTCAATTTCTTTAGAAGCTTCGAAATTCGTTTCTAATAAAGCTTTAAATTCAGCTTCTTTTTGTTTAACGATTTCTTCACCAATTACACCCTCTTTTAATAATTTATCCTTGTAAATTTCACGAGGATTTGGGTGTTTAGCGATTAAGTTATATAATTTAGGTTGAGTGAATTTTGGTTCATCACCTTCGTTATGTCCATATTTACGGTATCCTAATAAATCGATGAATACATCAGAACCGAATTCTGCACGATAATCTGCTGCAAAACGGAAAGCGTGAACTACCGCTTCTACATCATCAGAATTTACATGCATTACAGGAGACAATGTTACTTTTGCAACATCTGTACAATATGTAGATGTACGCGCATCTAAATAGTTTGTTGTAAACCCAATTTGGTTATTTACCACAACGTGTACTGTTCCACCTGTTTTGTATCCGTCTAATCCTGCCATTTGAACAACCTCGTAAACGATTCCTTGTCCAGCTACAGCAGCATCACCATGAATTAAGATTGGAATAATTTTAGAATAATCATCTTTGTAATCTTCCTCAACTTTTGCACGTGTAATCCCTTCTACAACTGCATCTACAGTCTCTAAGTGAGATGGGTTTGGTGCTAAATTGATTCGGATATCTTTTCCATTCAATGCTTTGATTTGATTAGATGATCCCATGTGATATTTAACATCACCAGCCATTAAATCTGTATCAAAAGCTTTTCCTTCGAATTCTGAAAAGATTTGAGAATATGATTTTCCAAAAATGTTAGCCAAAACATTCAAACGTCCACGGTGAGCCATCCCTACGATAACCTCTTGTACGCCGTGATCTGCAGAACGATTAATCAATGTATCCAAAGCAGGAATCAAAGATTCATTTCCTTCTACCGAGAAGCGTTTTTGTCCAACATATTTCGTGTGCATAAAGTTTTCAAAAGCAGTTGCTTCATTCAACTTTTCTAAAACACGTTCTTTCTCCTCCTTAGATAATTTTGGTTGATTCAAATTTTGGTTTAACCAATTCTGAATCCAATTAATTCTTTGAGGTTCTCTTACATACATATACTCGATTCCGATAGATTCGCAGTACATGTTTTCTAAGTGTCCAATGATTTCACGTAAAGTGATTGGTCCACCGATACCTAAAATTTCACCAGCGTTGAATGTTAAATCTAAATCAGCATCAGATAAACCAAAGTTTTTGATGTCTAAAGTAGGTTCAAAAGTTCTACGCGCTCTAACCGGGTTAGTCTTTGTAAATAAGTGTCCACGCGTACGGTAAGCATCAATCAAATTGATGACTTTAAATTCTTTCTGTACGTTGTCTGGAACTTGAGATACTACTGCAGGATTAACTACTGCTTGCGTTGTTTGACTAGCTCTGTTAGGAGCTGTTTGTGTTGCTGGTGCAAATAATGGCTCTCCATCATATGTTGCATTCGCAAAGTCATACCCTTGGAAAAAAGCTTTCCAACTTGGTTCAATACTATCCGGATATTGGACGTATTGATCATATAAGTCGCCTATAAACTCTAAATGAGCGGCATTTAAAAACGAAAAACGATCCATAAATTTTACTCTCTATGAGATTTAGCTACAAAAATAAACTATTTAAGGCTTTAAAAAAAATTACTTTCATCATATTTATCTTATCTCGCCATAAAAATATATTATAATCAAATAATCATTACATTTGATATAAATTTAAGAAAGATTTTACATTTAGATGAGAAATTTTCTAACAAAAAAAATAAACAAACGTTGGATTGGATTCTTTATAATATTTGTGATTTTCGCTATTACAATATGGTCGAGTAACAAAATTGTACAAGAGCTAAAACGTGAAGAACACAAACGTGTAGAGAATTATGCGCGATCGTTAGAGTTGATAAGCTCATCCGAATTTTTAGATCCAAAAACGCAAGATTTTCTATTCAAATTAATTGAAGACAATAAATCAATTCCTGTTGCACTTGTAGACGAAAAAGGCATTATTGTAGACACCAAAAATATTGATGAATCGATCGTAAAAGATTCGGTTCAATTAAAAAAATATGTCAACAAAATGAAATCGTCCGAACAAACAATCGATGTTGAATTAATCGGAACTAAAAATTATGTTTATTTCAAAAATTCAAAACTTCTCAATCAATTACAATATTATCCGCTCATCATTATTTTACTGATTTTATTGTTTTTTGGATTTTCGTATTGGTATTTCAAAACAATTCGTGACACCGAAAAAAGTTATTTATGGGCCGGAATGGCAAAAGAAACGGCTCATCAAATTGGAACTCCACTTTCTTCTTTAATGGGTTGGGTCGAATTATTGAAATTAGAAGAAATCGATCAAACTTCTGTCATAGAAATTGAAAAAGATGTGGATCGATTGAAACATATTGCCGAACGTTTCTCGAAAATTGGTTCAACTTCTGAACTCAAACAAACTGATATTATTTCAACTTCCAAACAAACAGTGGATTATATTTCTCAACGCATTTCCAAAGGAATTGAAGTAAATTTTGTTACAGATGTAGAAGAATTTAACATCAATCTTAATTCTTCTTTATATAGTTGGGTTATCGAAAATTTGATGAAAAATGCAGCTGACGCCATGCAAAATAAGGGCGTTTTGGATATCGATATAAAAACGAAGAGTAAATTTGTCGAAATTTCTATTGCTGATACAGGTTCTGGAATTCCGACCAAATTGCAAAAAAAGATTTTTCAACCTGGTTTTACAACCAAAAAACGCGGTTGGGGATTGGGATTATCATTAGCCAAACGAATTATCGAAGATTACCACAAAGGAAAAATATTTGTTGCCAAATCATCCAAAGAAATCGGAACTGAGTTTAAGATTTTATTGAAAAAATAATCAGAAATATTACACAAAATCTTGATTATATAATAAGGTATACCCGTAGTGCATTTGTAT
>NZ_DLJR01000072.1:0-3129 GCF_002484365.1 Empedobacter sp. UBA7611 | reverse complement strand
AATCATCGCAGCGAAAGCTACTGGAGGTTTAGTTCAACATCGGCTTGGCAAAATGCGGGGTTAAGTACAAAATTGATCTTCTCGCCTATTTTATCCGCAAAAGCTGTTTTGCTTTTGTTTTTTTATTAAATTTACCAAAAGCCACAGCTTTTGCTTCGTTCGGTTCTGAATTGAACTTTCGCTCAATTCAAGCCCGCACGTCGCCAAGCCGCGGCTCGTTAGTGGCAATGCCAAGCCAAAACAAGGAACAATGAAACCTGAATTGAAAAGGATAAGAAAAGTAGAATATGATATAGATCCAAATAGATACGAATTACGTAGTGGAAGCGAAACAAATGCTCCATTATGTCCATACGGAAACCACTATAAATGGATAGGATTTGACTTAAAAACTAATGAATACGTTAGATATACTAAATCTGTGTTTAAATTACTTATAAACAAAATGAAAAATGAATAATCAAAAATACGGCATTGAAGGACTTTTCGCTCCAGAACTGGAAAGATTTAAATGGGTAGATTCTTATGGCATAGATACAGAACCTATACAACTTTCAAATTACAGAGGGAAATTTATTGTATTGTATTGCTTCCAAAGTTGGTGTCCAGGTTGCCATAAAATTGGCTTGCCTTCTTTACAACAGATGGTTTCAGCATTGAAAAATAAAGAATCTATTAGATTCTTTGCTATTCAAACAGTCTTTGAAGGGAAAAGTCAAAATACTTTTGAAAAGTTGAAAGAAACACAAAGGCAGTATAAACTAGAAATTCCTTTTGGGCAAGATGAAGGAAACGAAAATACACAGAATGTTTCTAGCGTAATGTATCATTACAGAACAGGAGGAACTCCTTGGTTTATTTTTATAAACCAAGAAGGAAAAGTAGTATTCAATGATTTTCATTTGAATACCGAAAAAGCAATTGAATTTTTACAAACAATTAAATAAATTTTATATGCAAAAATGGATAGATGTAATAAGATTAGCCAATAATGGCAATCTTAACCCAGACCAAAGAATAGAAAAATCGGAAGAGGAATGGAAATCACTTCTTACCGAAGAACAATTTTACGTAACTCGTAAAAAAGGAACAGAAAGAGCTCATAGCTCCGAAATGTGCAATTTGTTTGAACCCGGCAAATATGCCTGTGTTTGTTGTAACACTGTACTTTTTGACAGCGAAGAAAAATTTCAAAGTGGCACAGGGTGGCCAAGCTTTACACAACCAATAAAAGAGAATGTAATCAATTATATCAAAGATGTTACGTTTGGTATGTACAGAATTGAGGCAACTTGTAGTACTTGCGATGCACATTTGGGACATGTATTCCAAGATGGTCCTATGCCAAGTGGATTACGGTTTTGCATAAATGCTGTTGCTCTGAAAAAAGTAAAATCTGATGAGAAAAAAGTTACATTTGGTGGTGGTTGTTTTTGGTGCACAGAAGCTATGTTTCAGCAATTAAAAGGAGTTGTAAATGTAGAGAGTGGTTATAGTGGTGGTGAAATTATAAATCCTACATATAGAGAAGTCTGTTCTGGAACTACTGGTCACGCTGAAGTAATTGAAATTACTTATTTACCTTCTGAAATTAGTTTTGAAGATATAATAAAAATTCATTTAACTACTCACAATCCTACGACTATAAATAAACAAGGTGCTGATAGAGGAACACAATACCGTAGCATTATTTTTTACAGAACCGAAGAAGAAAAAATACAAGCATTAAAAACAATAGAAGAGGTTCAATCTGCCTACGATGATATGATAGTAACAGAGGTAAAAATGTTTGAACATTTTTATAAGGCGGAAGCAAATCACCAAGATTATTACAATCGCAATAGCGAAGCTGGATATTGTACTGCAGTAATAAATCCAAAACTAGATAAGTTGAAAAAAATGTATAAGGACAAATTAAAAAGATGATGAGCAAACTTTAATGAATCTTTTTAAGAATAAAATAAAGAATGGAAAATAATCTTGATAAAAATGCAAAATGGCTACTCATATTTGGAGTTGTTTTTACATTTTTATTCCCATTATTACTTCCAATACTCGATAAAACGGGTATAGGAAGCTATGGTGTTGTTGGAGATGCTATCGGAGGTATTACCAACCCTATTTCTCAACTTATAGGCTCCATACTCTTATATTTAGCTTTGAAAGCACAACTTTCAGCTAACACAATTGTTCAAAATCAAATAGAACAAGACAACCAAAAAGAGCAAGAGCAGCATAACATTGAACAAATACAGGTTTTCTATTCATTTTTTCAGGATATGATTAAAAATTTCAGTTACGAATTTTCAAATGAAGACAGAAAGCAACTTTTGTATGGACGAAGAGCCATAAAATGCTTTTTAAATGATTTAGAACAAATGAAAGTAGATATTCATAGTACAGACGATGTGCTTATGTATGATGGTGTGAGAGAATTATTGAGTATTTTGAAAAGTGCAGAAGAATTATTCAATCGCATTGATACTATTTCTTCAAAATCACAACATATTTTATTTTATAGAACTCTTTTGCAACACGAATTATTATTCAATATTTTTCCTTATCAAGACCTTGATGACGATATTAATATTAAAACTGGAAAATGCACTATTTGTGCAGAAGCCCACTCATATTATCCACCTGTAATATTTGAAAAAATTAAATTTCTAGAATCTAAATTTATATAAAAAATGGCAACAGTAATCAAAATTAAAAACATTGAAGAAGGCTACCAAAGTATTATTACTAATGGTAAGCACACTATTATTGGTGACGAACCTATCGCAAGCAAAGGAACTGACTTGGGGCTGGCACCTTCTGAATTAATATTAAGTGGATTAGCGATGTGTAAAGTTGGCACAGTACGCTTCATTGCCCGAAAGAATAATTGGGAAGTTGGCAATGTAACAGCCGAACTTGTACAGGAAGTAGCACGAGGAGAAGGTGGACTAAAAACCACTATTCAAATTAAAATGATTATTGAAGGTAATCTTTCCGAAGAGCAGAAAGAAGAATTGATAAAACAAGCCGACCGTTGTTATATCCACCGTTTGTTAAATAGCGAATGGGATATAATGCCTATAACGCTTTAAATCAAATGCACTGCCACTAATAACTAAGCTTTCGTCT
>NZ_DLJR01000035.1:0-8427 GCF_002484365.1 Empedobacter sp. UBA7611 | reverse complement strand
ACAAGGGGAAGATTACATTAAAACTATAATAATTGTATCAATACTATTCCCAATTAGCTAACAAAATTCATTACAATTTTATAACGAAAATCTATTCGATATTGGTTATATTTGTAGAGTTTAAATTAATTATAATAATAAATCAAAATAAAACTATATGAGTTCTTATGATGTAGCCGTAATTGGTGCTGGACCTGGAGGATATGTTGCAGCTATTCGCGCAGCGCAATTAGGATTTAAAACAGCAATTATCGAGAAAGAAAGTTTAGGAGGTACATGTCTTAACGTAGGATGTATTCCGTCAAAAGCTTTATTAGATTCTTCTCACCACTATTACGATGCTGTAAATCACTTTAAAGAGCACGGAATCGAAATCGATGCTCCAAAGGTAAACTTCACTCAAATGATTGCTCGCAAGGTAGGTGTTGTAGATACTAACGTAGCTGGTATCAAATACTTGATGAGTAAAAATAATATTGATGTTTTAGAAGGAACAGGTGCTTTTAAAGACGCAACTCATATTGTTGTAACTGCTAAAGACGGTTCTACTCAAGAAATTGAAGCTAAAAATACAATTATTGCAACAGGATCAGTTTCATCTGAATTACCATTTGCGCCAACAGATAAAACTCGTATCATCACTTCTACAGAAGCATTAGCTTTAACAGAAGTTCCAAAACACTTAATCGTTATCGGTGGTGGTGTTATCGGATTAGAGTTAGGATCTGTTTATTTACGTTTAGGTTCTCAAGTAACAGTTGTAGAATATGCAGACCGCGTTATTCCAGGGATGGACGGTGCTTTGTCTAAAGAATTGACTAAAGTATTGAAAAAACAAGGAATGAAATTCCACACTTCTACAGGTGTAACTTCTGTTATAAATAACGGAAACGATGTTACATTAAAAGCGACTTCTAAAAAAGGAGAAGAAATTGAAATTAACGGAGATTACGCTTTAGTAGCAGTTGGTCGTCGTGCTTTCACAGGATCTTTAGGTTTAGAAAACGTAGGAGTAGAGGTTGACGAAAGAGGTCGTATCAAAACAAACGATCACTTACAAACTAATGTTTCTAACATTTATGCGATTGGTGACGTTGTTGCTGGTGCAATGTTAGCACATAAAGCAGAAGAAGAAGGTGTTTTAGTTGCTGAGCAATTAGCAGGTCAAAAACCTCATATCAACTATAACTTAATTCCTGGTGTTGTTTATACTTGGCCAGAAGTTGCAGGAGTTGGTAAAACAGAAGAGCAATTAAAAGAAGAAGGAGTAGAGTACAAAGTTGGTTCTTTCCCTTTCAAAGCTTTAGGACGTGCTCGTGCATCTATGGATACAGACGGTTTTGCTAAAATTTTAGCTGATAAAAACACAGACGAAATCTTAGGAATGCATATTATTGGTGCTCGTGCTGCTGATTTAATTGCAGAAGGAGTTGTAGCAATGGAATTCCGTGCATCTGCAGAAGATTTAACAAGAATGTCTCATGCTCACCCAACATTCTCAGAAGCGATCAAAGAAGCTGCTTTAGCTGCTACAGACAATCGTCCAATTCACGCTTAATCAAATAGATTTAAGATAAATTCCTAAAAAGCTGTTCGTAAGAGCAGCTTTTTTTATAATTTTAAACTTTATAAACATCAAGAATGGAAAATATCACGACTTTATTCAAAGAAAATTGGGACACAATATTAATTACTGTTATATCAGTGATAACATTTTATTTTGTATTTAAATCGAAAGAACGAAAGAGAAGAAATTAATTTTCCTTAAAGTAAACTGGGTTTGGGTAAAGAAATTCATAATTAAATTCATCTTGTATTTTTTGACTTGAAATTATTTTTCCTTCTCGATTTGTAGCGGAAATAATTTCCTTGTTTAATTGATATTCTAACACTTCTTCTTTGGTAGGATGTTTTGGTGCAACAACATTATAAATTGATGAATTTTTATTTGAATTAATCAAGTTCTCAATCACTTGACAAATATCTAGATAATGTATATGATTCACCATTTGAGATAGATTTTGACTATATAAATCTATATATTTAGAAAGAAATCTATCGTCTCCCATTAATCCACCTAAGCGTAAAATAATCAATTGATTGAACTTTTCTTTTAATTGATTTTCAATTGAATAATAAGGGTTGTTTAAATAAAAAGTTTCAATTGAATTTTCAGAAATAATTTCATTATTTTCAGGATAAATAGCTGTTGAACTAAGTAAAATAAGTTG
Organism: Empedobacter sp. UBA7611; assembly: GCF_002484365.1. Lineage (NCBI taxonomy): Bacteria > Pseudomonadati > Bacteroidota > Flavobacteriia > Flavobacteriales > Weeksellaceae > Empedobacter > Empedobacter sp. UBA7611. The sequence goes on along the minus strand of NZ_DLJR01000035.1, from coordinate 6,196 downwards.
ATTGTTATAATCATCTAAAAAGTCAATTAAATGCTGAAACCGTTTTTGTAAATCTTCTAAATTATTTCTTCTTCCAAATGGAATTGTCACAATAACAAAATCATGATTGTGTTTAATTTTTTCAGATTTGTAATGATCAAAATCGATTGAAAAACAATTTTCTGCATCCGAAATTCGTTTCGTAGTTTCAATCAAAAATTGCTTTTCTAAATACTTTTCTAATCTTGATCCCAACCAACCTTTTCCAATAATCAATCCTTTTTTCATTCAATTTTATTAAACAATAAATATAAGACTGTTCTATTTTCTAACCGAAAATAACTTTCTATTTTTGCCAAATGTTAGAAATTCTTTATCAAGACGAATATATTATTGCCATTAACAAACCGAGCGGATTGTTGGTTCACAAATCTTTTTATGCGCGTGATGCGTCTGTTTTTGCAGTTCAGGAATTACGTAATCAAATCGGTGGGCAACATGTTTATCCTATTCATCGTTTGGATCGTAAAACGTCAGGAGTTTTGCTTTTTGCTTTAGATAAAGAAAGTTTAAAAATTATGAATGATCGTTTTGCAACACGCGAAGTTGAGAAAAAATACTTGGCTATTTTGCGTGGTTGGTCGCCAGAAGAAATGACGATAGACTATGATTTGACGAATGATGATGGTGTAAAGCAAAATGCAATTACCTATTTTCATCGTTTACAAACGGCAGAAATTGATTTAGAATATAACAATCATCCGACTTCACGTTATTGTTTGGTAGAAGCAATTCCCGAAACTGGTCGTATGCATCAGTTGCGCAAGCATTTTCGTCATATTTTTCATCCAATTTTGGGAAGTCGTCCACATGGATGTAACAAACAAAATAAATTGTGGTTAGAGAATTTTGGATTGAAAGGAATGATGCTTCACGCGCATGAACTAGTGTTTAATCATCCAATTACAAATGAACAACTTGTTTTGAATGCAAAGGTAAATGAAGAATTTTCTAAAGTTGGAGATATTCTTGGGTTAGATTTAGAAAAATATAAATAATCTTAATTAATATTTCTCAATTTATCATTTATATTAAATTTATAATTCAGAACGTTAAATAATTGAAATTGAGAATAATGTTTCATAAATTAGTAGAACCAAATATTCTTGCTTATGAAACATTATTTTTACTCATTTTTTACTTTATTTCTTTTATTTAATTGTTCAGAAAATAAACCTGAAATTAAAAAGCTCACTCAACAAGAATTAACAGAAACAACAGAATTTAAAGAAGCTTCACCCGAAAAAAAACAATTATTTTCTGAACTTAAAGCTTTTCAGAAAGATTTACAAAGTAAACAAGCGCAAAAAATTCCAGATTATTTGGATTGTCCAAAACGTATCGAAGAATTAGATTTGAATACCAAAAATACTGCGATTAGGACAGATGTTGAAGCAAATTCGTTTCGATTATCGACAAATTTAGTCACAGATAATTTTGATTTGATTTACAATGAATTAGATTTGAATATTATAAATGAAGCAATAAAATCTATCCCAGAAACGGATTTATTGGCAAATGATAATGTTTCAACCAATGTAAAACTTGGCGAATGCGATTATCATACTTCAATTTTGATGAAAAACAAAGAAGTTGAATTTGATATTAAATCAGCAACACCAAATTCTGAATGTAAGAAAGATCAAAAATGGAAATTTGTTTCGAATGGAGAAATTTTAGTTTTAGATCATCGAAAAATGTTATAATAAACAAAAAAGAAGTTCAAATTTGAACTTCTTTTTTTTATATTTTTAATGAGAATGCACATGCATAGAAACCGTGAGATAAGCGAGAATAAATCCAACCAAAATAGAACCGAATTTTTTCAGATTAAATTTGTGCCCTTCATTACTTTCGAACAAAATTACGGTTGAAATATGTAAAAATATTCCCGAAACAATTGCGCTCATTTCCAAAGAATAATTAGAAATAATCGTATGTTTTCCTAAGAAATATCCCATTGGAGCAGCTAATGCAAACAAAGTCATAAACAGAAAACGTTTTGCGTTAGATTCTGTATGTTGACATAATGCGCTAAATAAAATCATCGAAACTGGAATATTATGAACAAAAATTGCCCACATAAAATTGTGAGATTCTGCATTTGCAACAGGGATTCCTTCGATAATTGAATGTAAAAACAATCCACCAAAAATTCCGAAAGGAAATTGCTCTTTTTTGTGCAAATGAATATGTCCGTGCTCAACGCCTTTACTGATCGTTTCTAAAATATATTGCACAACAACACCTAATAAAACAAACAATCCTATCGAATGATGATTATGATTTTCAGATGGATGTCCATAGACTTGAGGCAAAATTTCTAAGACAGTCATCGCCAAGAAATACGCTCCACTAAAGGTTAGTAGCAGTTTTGAATTGTGTTTATTTTTGAGTAATATTCGAGAAAATAAAACTCCAATTAACACACTTGAAATTAAGATTAAACTTTCTTTCATTTGTTTAAAACTAAAATTAATCGGTCAGAAGTTTGTTCATCAAAAGCATCAAGATTATAATTTCCAAATACTTTATCTAAAATAAAACCTTCTGTTTCGTATATTTTTTTGAAATCGTTGAAATAAATTAAACGAACAAATTCTTCAAAATGAAATATTTCACCTTTATCTCTGAAATCAATTTCTTTTTTGATAAAACCATTTTGGACAGATTTTGTGATTTTGAATAAAATTCCATCAATCAGTTTTTCTTCATAAGGAATCATTTTCGAAACTACTTTTTCTGCATTCAGATAATCCAAAACAAAAATTCCGTGCGATTTTATTTGTTGTTTTACAGCTTCAAAAACTTTAAAATTATCTTCATAATTTTCAAAATAACCAAAACTTGTAAAAAGATTGAAAACTGCATCAAATTCGTTTGGATGATAGACTTCGCGCATATCATGTTTTTCAAATTTTAAATATTCATTTTCAAATTGTTTAGCGTACTTGATACTTTCTTCAGATAAATCGATACCTAAAACATCAAAACCTAATTTATTTAATGTAATAGCGTGTCGCCCCTTTCCACATGCTAAATCTAATACTTTTGCGTGCTGTGGAAGTTGTAAATAATTCGTGATTTTTTGAATAAAATCTTCCGCTTCTGTAAGACTCCTGTTCTTGTATAAAATATGATAATATGGCGAGTTAAACCATTTTACAAACCATTGTAAATCCATTGTTGTTATTTTTGGCAATTTGGGCAAGTTCCTGTGATGACGCAATTGCAATCTTGCATCGAAAATCCTTCGGGTAAACTAATTTTTATTTCTTCTTTTAAGCAAATAAGTTGATTGCAAGTCGTGCAACGAAAATGAAAATGATCGTGATGATGCTCTACATGCTCACAACATGTCTTGCACATTGCAAAATAATTTACGCCGTCATCTCCCACAACTTTATGCATCATTCCGTCTTCGCAAAAATTATTCAGAATACGATAAATCGTTGCTCTGTCCATTTTTCCTTGCAATTGTGTCTCAATTTGTTCCTGATTTAATGCAGTCGTACACGAATTGAACAAATCTATAACCGCTTGTTTGGTTGGTGTATTTCGTCTTTTCATTTCTTAATGCAAATATGTTGCAATAATACAAATTTTATGTGAAATAAAAAATCCTATTCGAAAGTGAATAGGATTTTTTTTGTAAGGCAGAATTTATTTTTAGCTTCTATATTTTTATTTCTAATTTTGAAACAAGTTCAGAATGAATTTTTGTTGAATAAAATTGATTTATTTAGAAATCGCTTCACATTTTTCTTTCAACCAAACAGTTTCTTTTTCGTCTAAGAATGGAGAAATTTTCTCAAAAACAAATTGGTGATAATTATTAAACCAAGTAATTTCTTCATTTGTCATTAAATTAACATCAATCAATTTTTTCTCAATTGGGAAAACTGTAATAATCTCAAATTTTAAGAAATCACCAAACTGAGTAGACATCGCTGGTTGAACAATCATTAGATTCTCGATTCTGATTCCGTATTCACCATCGCGATACAAACCAGGTTCGTTAGAAAGCACCATTCCAGCTTTTAGTGGAGTTAAATTCTCTTCTAAACGAATACTTTGTGGCCCTTCGTGTACACATAAGAAATGACCAACTCCGTGTCCAGTTCCGTGCCCATAATTGAAACCGTTTTCCCAAAGCGCTTTACGCGACAAAACATCTAACAAAGAACCACGAGAATTAACAGGAAAAATAGCTTCCGATAAACCAATATTTCCTTTAAGAACTAAGGTGTAATCTGTTTTTTGTTGCGCTGTTGGTTCTCCTAACATCAATGTGCGCGTAATATCTGTTGTTCCTTCCAAAAACTGAGCTCCAGAATCGATTAACAACATTTCTTTTCGACCTAATGTATAAGCAGTTTCAGGCGAAGCAGAGTAGTGGTTCATTGCGCCGTGATCAGCGTATCCACAGATAGTCCCGAAACTTGCACCTTTACAATTTTCCTGTTGCGAACGGAAAAATTTCAATTGCTCATCAATTGTAACTTCATTAATATTATTGTCAATATTTTCTTCTAACCACATGAAGAATTTAGTTAAAGCAACACCATCTTTTACCATTGCATTTCTAAAACCTTCTTGCTCGATTTCATTTTTAACAGATTTCAAGTTTGTTACTGGAGAAGCAATTAAATTAATAGTTGAAGAAGTAGAAATTGCTTCGTATAACGATTGATTAACTCGATTTCCATCTACCAATACATGCGATTTTTCGTTTTGTTTCTTTAAATAATCGTAAACCGCTAAATAAGGTTGAATTGTAATTCCTTCATTTGCTAAAGCAGTTTTTGTTTCTGGAGTTACTTTTGCTTCATCTATAAATAAATACGCATTTTCTGTATCCACAGCGGCATATGAAATTGTCAATGGATTATAGTTAACATCATTTCCACGAATATTAAATAACCACGCAATTTCATCCAACGAATTCATGATATACACATTTGTATTCGCTTTTTTCATCTCATTGCGTACTTCCGAAATTTTTTCTGAAGCAGATTTTCCAGCAAATTTTACATCATAAATATAGAATGGATTCTCTGGTAAAGCAGGACGATCTTGCCAAGCTAAATCAATTAAATCAATATTTTTAACTGAAAGTTGATTGAATGAAAACTCGTTATAATTTTCTGCAAAAGCATTGTGCGCAAACATTTGCGGATTAAGACCAACAACTTCTCCTTCTTTTAATTGAGAAATAATCCATTCGTTGATAGAAGGAGTTTCTGGCATTCTCATTTTCATCAACTCAAAAGTCGTGTCTTTTAATTGATCTTCTGCCTGAATAAAATATCTCGAATCCGTCCAAACAGCCGCTTTTTCTAATGTTACAACTGCAGTTCCAGCCGATCCATTGAAACCTGAAATCCATGTACGCTCTTTCCAACGATTTGGTAAATATTCGCTTCCGTGCGGATCTGTTCCAGGAATAATTGTTGCGCTAACTCCATTTTGTTTCATAACCTCTCTCAAAGCTGAAAGACGATCTGTGATTTTTTCCATTTTATATCGAATTCTAAAAAATTAAACTTTAATAGCCGAAAGGTACGAAGAATGAAATTGAAGAAAATTAAAATTTTATTTATAATTTATTATAATAGATTGAAATTGGTTTATTAAATCTTTATTTTTAGAATTAAAAATTTCATCTTTTAATTGAGTCATTTTTTCTTGGTTTTTTATAGAAAAGTAATATTCATATAATTGAATAGTGATATCAAGATTATTAGGGAATTTTTTTCGTCCTTTTTCTAAACTTTCAATGGCTAAATTTTCTTTTCCTAATTTGTTTTGTACCCAAGCTTTAATTAAGTATTGATCAGATGTGTTTGGTAAATAAGTTTCAAATAATTTTACAACAATTTCTAAATAATATTCATCATTATTGTTTCTTATCGGTGCCATAAATTTAATATACGGGTAGAAAACTTTTAATAATACTTGGCTATCTGCTTTATTAGTATCAGTTAAATTATACCAATTGTTCTTATTATTTTTAGCTTGAATCAATATAGCTTCAGATTCTTTTATAAAATTATCATACATATTTGAAATAAAATAGAAGTAGGTTTTCGTTGTATAATAATCGATTCTGTTGGGATTATTTTTTATTAATTTATTATGTAATCTTCCCCTTGTT
>NZ_DLJR01000018.1:0-18060 GCF_002484365.1 Empedobacter sp. UBA7611 | reverse complement strand
CACACTTCGTGGGATAGTGTCGTTTATTTTAAAAACTAACCAATGAATGAAATCACTCAAACACCAAATAAGGCTCAATTTCCATAAACTTTTCTTCACTTATTGCATAACATCTTTTCAATGTTTTTGCATCTTTAAAACTCCCACCTAACGAACGTTTAAAATTAAGAATCGTATTTACTTGTTTCTCTGTGAAACCGAGTTTTATCCAATCCTCATGACTCAAATTATTTGGATTAAACTTACCTTTTATTTCTATTTTTTCTGCTACTTTATCTTCACTTTTTGACTGTTCAACTTTTGGCTGCTCAGCTTTATAAATTACATTTTCAGGTAAATCAATATAAGATTCCATTTCTGCATATTTTTCATCCGAAATCATATAACATTTTTTCAATTGTTCTTTCGATTTAAACTGACCTCCCAAAATATTTTTATATTTCATAATTGAAGCAGCTTGTTTAGACGAAAAACCTATTTTTTGCCAATCATTTTCAGAATAACTATTTGGATTAAATTTTACATATTGAATCTTTTTGCCACTTTGTTTTTTCTCATTTTTTTCATCTTCCTTTGATTTTTCTGGTAACAAAATATACGTTTTCATCTCTGCATATTTCGCATCATCAATCACAAAACATTTCCTCAATTGCTCTTTCGAGGTAAACTTTCCTCCAACAATCTGTTTATATTTCATGATTATTTCTGCCTGTTTTGGCGAAAAACCAAGTTTTTCCCAGCCTTGTTGTGGCAAATCATTTGGATTGAAATTTTTGTAAACGATTTTAGTTTTTGGTGATGAATAATCTATAAAATTCGATTTAGATTGTTCTGGTAAAAGAACAAAAGGAGCTAATTCCTTGTACTTTTCTTCATCGATAACATAGCATTTCTTAAGCTGTTCTTTCGATGTAAATTCTCCACCAACAATTCCTTTATATTTCAAAATAACTTCGGCTTGACGTTCTGAAAATCCTAAATTCATCCAATCTTCTAAAGACAAATCATTTGGATTAAAAGGTTTGATTGAATCTTTTATTTGCTTTTTTGAATTTGAATTATATGGATAATTCTTCGGAGTTGTTTGATAATTTGCAAGCAAGGCTTTATCCGCTTCTGTTAACTGATATGTTTCTTTTTCAACTGAAATATGTTGAAAAATTTCAAATAACAAAATCAGAACAAATAATAAATACAAGCCAAATCGTTGCGATTTATTCAGGTAAAAAGTAGATTTTTTTAAATATTTCATCTTGGTTGAAAAAGAGGTGAAAATAAAACCCTTATCACACACTCACCGTATCGAAAAACGATATAATCATCAAATATTTAACAAGTTATGAAGTATAAAATTAATAATAGGTTTTAAGTATTTGTAAATATTTTTTACAAATCAAAAACAGATTTTCGTTTGATGACAAAACAATCTTTTACCCAAAAAAAGAATAACATAATAAAATAACCAACAAATGTTAAACCAAAAGTAGCGAAGGTTAAATAGATGAAAATCAAACGTAATTTTGCAACACGAATTCCCAATTTATCAGCAAATCGCGAAATCACATTGAACCATTCTGTTTCGGTAAAATTCCTTATTTGATCTTTCATTTAACGTAAAATTTGTTGTCCGATAGCGCAATTTAAACATTTTTTTTCGGAGCAATATCTTTTTTTAAGTTGAATTAATTGTTGAGAATCTTTTGCGGTTTTATTTTCAAAACCAATTCGTTCAAATTCATCTAAAATCGAGTTATTTTCCGCTTCCATTTCATTTAATAAATCCAAATAAAAATCAATTTCTACCTCATCTTTTTGTCGCTCAAAAGCATAACGAATCGGAATAATAGAATTGATGAGCAAATTATTTATTTTATCTTTTGAAAGATTTTTGAGTTGAAATTTTGATTCGTTCTTAAATGTATAATGCGTTTCCCAAAAAGAATTTAATTCCAAATTTTCGAAGATTTTATAAAATTCTTTCAAATTTTTTGGCTGAATAATTTCAGAAAACAAACTTTGATAATTCACATAAATCGATGCTAATTGCGCCAAACGAATCGTCGGAAAACCAATTGGTCGCATTTTCGAAAATCGGAACAAACTATTTTCAATTGATTCTAATTGATATTTATTTTTCAGGAATTGATATTCATTTTTTAATTGTCTAAAATAATCATTTTCATAATTTTCTTCCAAAAAACTAGCTTGTCCAAAAAACAACGCTTCAACTTTCTGCGCATCAAATTGTATTTTTTGCAAAACTTTGAACGGAAAAGAATTTGCCCAAATCTCAAACGTCTCTACATTCACTTTCAATCCAAAATTCTTAGCCAAACTTTTGAACAATGTTTCTTCCCAATTCGAATTATTGTGTTCTAAAGTTTGTATAATATCATTTGTTTTTTCTTCGAAACGTTCAATTAAAATTCGTTCAAACCAAAAAGAAAATTGTTTCAAATCAATTGAATTTAAAAACTCTTCGCAATAAATTTTATCCAATTTAGAATTGATGATATTTTGATAATTAAAAACAATTTCCGGTTTTACAAAATCTTGTAAAATCAAAGTTTGTACATTACGTTGACGCAAAATATCAACTTCGCAATCGTGATTCCATACAACATGCAAAATCACATTTTGATACGATAAATCATTTGAATGTTGATGAAAATTCCAATCCGAAGAATTGACATGCATTTCGACACTTCCAATCCACAATTTATCGCCAATGATGATTTCTGCTTCCAAAAAATCTGGCCCAGCATGATGGTTTAACTTTCCAACTTTCACAATTTCAATGAAATCTCCATGAAAAGTTTGTAAGCTTTGATGTGAAAATTGATTCAATTTCCAAATATGATGTAGAAAAATTTCTTTCATAGACAAAAGTTAATCAATGAATTATAAAAAATCATTAAAATAAATACTTATTTTTTTTAAATTAATTAAACGTTTGTTTAACTTTGCACGTTCAATTTTTATAAGATGAAATTAAGTGAGAAGCAAATAGAAATTTTGGGCGCGGCTGAACGAGTTTTTGGAAGACGAGGAATTGATGCTGCAAGTGTTCGAGAAATTGCAAAAGAAGCAAACATTAACATTGCGATGATTAGCTATTATTTTGGATCAAAAGATAAATTGGTCGAGAATTTATTTAGTTGGCGTATCACAACTTTCAATGAATCATTGGCCTCGATTTCTCAAAATTCGACACTTTCTCCATTTGAAAAGTTACAGTCAATCCTAAAAGCTTATTTGAATAGAATTTTAGATAAACCTGAATTTCATGGAATTATGGCAAGAGAATATTCGAAAAGAGATTCAATTTTAGAAATTGATTGTAAAGTCAATGAGTTAAAAACGAAAAATTTAGAATATATCACTAACATTATTAGTGAAGGATATTCTGAAGGCGTTTTTAAACGAAAAGCTCCTGCCGAAGCTGTTGTAATGGTAGTTATTGGCGGAACATCTTATTTGATTTTGAACGAAAAAACATATATGAAACAATGGGGATTATCTTCTCATGAAGAGTTTACAGAACATATTCACGAAGAATATTACCCTTATTTAATAGATTCTTTAAAAGCAATTTTACTATACGATGAAAAATAAAATTTTCTTACCGATTTGTTTAGTTGTTGCTACTTTCGCTCATGCGCAGGAAACCAACGTTTCTTTGCAGGAAGTTATTCAACAAAGTTTGCAGAACAACAAATCTGTGAAAGTTGCCGAAGCTGCTAAAAATACAAGTGAGTATAAAGTACAAAGCGCGAAAAACAATCGTTTACCAGACATTTCGTTGAGTGGACAATATATGCATTTGTTTACGACAACAAATGTAGACATCAAACTTCCGATGCAATCTTCTGGTGGAGGAATGGGAGTTGAACCGAACCAATTATTATTAGGACAAGCAAGTGCTTCTGTTCCTGTTTTTGCTGGATTTAAAATTAAAAATGCAATCAAAAGCAATGAATTAATGGTTGATTTATCAAACTTACAAATCGAAGCAACAAAAGAAAATGTGGTTTGGCAAGCTATTAATTTATATTTTGGATTGTACAAAACGCAACGTTCTATCGATGTGTTGAATGAAAACTTAGTGAGAGCAAATCAACGTGTGAAAGATTTTCAAAACTTTTTGGATAACGGAATCATCGCGAGAAATGATTTGTTGAGAGCAAAATTGCAAGCATCGAATGTGCAAGTTGCAATTGATGAAGCCGAAACGCAATACAAAAACATCAATTACCGATTGAATTTATTGACTGGACAAGACGAAAGTAAAATCGTTCATGTTGATAATGTAGAAACCTTGAAAACCATCAATCAAAATTCTCAAGATTACGTCAATCGTACAGATATTAAATCATATGATGTAAAAAATCAGATTGCTGATAGTCAAATCAAAATTGCGAAAGCAGCTTATTACCCTCAATTAGCGGTTTCAGCTGGATATATTGCGATGGATATTGATAAAGTTGCTTCGGTTACAAATGCAACAAATGTTGGTGTCGGATTGAAATATGATTTATCTTCTTTGTATAAAAATAAAGCAGAAGTTGAAATTGCAAAAGCTCAGAAATTAGAAAATGAGATGCAAAAAGAAACGACAATTGATAAAGCTAAAGTTGAAATGAACGAAGCTTTTCAAAAGTATGATTTAGCAAAAAAGAAAAATAATGTTTACAAAGAAGCTGTAGAACAAGCGAACGAAAACTACAGAATTGTAAAAGATAAAAATGACAACGGATTGGCTGATACAGACGATTTATTAGAAGCGGATGTACAACAATTGCAAGCAAAAATCAATCAAGTTGTCGGAGATGCTGACGAACAATTAGCGATCTACGAATATTACTATACTACAGGAATTTTATTAGAAAACGTACAATAACACCTCTCGATATGGAAGAAAATAATCAAGAAAAGAAAAAAATAAATTCAAAATTTATCATCATTTTAGGAGCATTAATCATCCTTGGAGGTGGGTATGGAATTTATAAATATATGCACGGACAAGCGCACGAAATTACTGATGATGCGCAAATTGAATCAAAAATAACACCTGTTATTCCTAAAGTTTCAGGATACATTCAGAAGATTTTAGTAGAAGATAACCAAATGGTTCACAAAGGTGATACATTAGTTGTTTTGGACGGATCTGAATTTGCTTTGAAATTAAAACAATCGCAAGATGCTTTATTACAAGCAGAAGGTCAATTAGGCGTTGCTCTCGCAAGCGTTTCTCAAGCTGGTGCAGCAATTGGAGTAACAGAAGCTGGTGCAGTTGCGGCGAATACTACAATCGAAACAGCTCAAGCAAGTGTTAATACAGCTCAAGCAAATGTAGAAGCAGCAAAAGTACAAGTTTGGAGAACGAAAAATGATTTTGATCGTTACAATAAATTATACCAAAATCAATCGATCACAAAACAACAATACGAGCAAGCTTTAGCAGCAAAAGAAACAGCTGAAAAGCAATTGCGAATTGTACAAGAACAATTAGGTGTTTCTCGTGCTCAATTAGCTTCTACAGCAAAACAAGCGCAAGCTACAGCAAAACAAGTGAACACTTCGAAAGCACAAGCTGATGCTTCAAAAGCACAAATTAAAGTTGCGGAAGCAGCAATTGGTCAAAGCAAAACAAACATCGATAATGCAAAATTATATTTGTCTTATACGTATGTAATTGCAGCTGAAGATGGACAAGTTTCTAAAATTAATTTACAACCAGGACAATTGGTTCAAGCTGGTCAATCTTTGTTTAATATTGTGACAACAAATAATATTTGGGTTGTGGCAAATTACAAAGAAACTCAATTAGAAAAAATTAGAGTTGGACAAGAAGCCATCATCAAAGTAGATGCATATCCAAACCACGAATTCAAAGCGAAAGTAACGTCTTTATCTCCTGCAACTGGTGCTAAATTTGCGTTATTACCTCCAGATAATGCGTCTGGTAACTTCGTAAAAACAGTTCAACGTCTTCCGATTAAAATCGAATTTATCGATCAAAAAGACGAAATGTTGAAAATGATTCGTCCAGGTATGAACGTGGAAGCTGATATTCTTTTAAAATCGAATACTTCTGCAAAGTAATAACACCTATTCAGAAAAATTATGGAAGAAAATAATTTAGTTGAATATGGTGCAAGACGTGTAATCATCACCATTACCGCCATCATGTGTGCATTGTTAGAGATTGTTGATACAACAATTGTAAACGTTGCGATGAATGACATGAAAGGTAGTTTGGGTGTCTCTTTAACTGATATTGCGTGGGTGGTTACCGCTTACGCAATTGCCAACGTAATTGTAGTACCGATGACCAGCTGGTTGTCGCAACAATTTGGACGACGCAATTATTTTGCGGCTTCGATTATCATTTTTACAGTTGCCTCATTTCTTTGTGGAAATGCAACAACATTGTGGGAAATTATCTTGTTCCGATTTATTCAAGGACTTGGTGGTGGTGCGCTATTGGTAACTTCGCAAACCATCATTACCGAAAGTTATCCACCCGAAAAACGTGGTTTAGCGCAAGCAATCTACGGAATGGGAGTTATCGTTGGTCCTACGCTTGGTCCGCCTTTGGGAGGTTATATTATTGATAATTGGTCTTGGCCATATATATTTTACATCAATATTCCGATCGGGATTATTGCCGTATTGTTAACGATATCATTTGTTCGCAGTCCAAAATATGCAGAGAAATCAAAACTAAGTCAAGTCGATTTCTTGGGAATTATTTTGTTAGCCATTGCAGTTGGATCGTTACAATATGTATTAGAACACGGACAACAAGACGACTGGTTCTCAGATTCGACAATTGTAACCTTAAGTATTGCAAGTTTCTTCGGATTCATTTTATTTGTTTGGCGAGAATTAGTTTTCAAACATCCAATTGTAAATTTACGTGTACTGAAAGATAGCAACTTGGCAGTTGGTACTATTTTATCCTTCATCTTAGGATTTGGATTATATGGATCGACATTCGTTATTCCAATTTATACACAATCAATCTTAGGATGGACAGCAACTGATGCTGGTTTATTATTAATTCCTTCATCGTTGATGACTGCATTCATGATGCCAATCATCGCAACAATGTTACAAAAAGGTGTACCACCTAAATATATGGTTGCAGGAGGATTCTTTATCTTTTTCTGTTACAGTTTTTGGTCATACAAAATCTTAACACCAGACACAGGTTCCGAGCATTTCTTTTGGCCATTAATTGTTCGTGGAGTTGGATTGGGATTATTATTTGTACCTGTTACTACACTTTCACTTTCTAGTTTGACGGGGCAACAAATTGGTGAAGGAGCTGCCTTTACAGGAATGATGCGTCAGTTAGGAGGATCTTTTGGTATCGCGATTATTACAACATTTATTTCGCGTTGGACAGTTGGACACCGAACAAATTTAGTTTCGCATCTTGATACATCTGATTTTGATGTACAAAAACATATTCAGAATTTACAAATGAGCTTCGTGAGCAAAGGTTTTGCTCCAAATGAAGCTTTAAATAAAGCCTATAACCTACTCGATTTACAAGTTACCAAACAAGCAACTGTGTTAACTTATATGGATGTTTTCTTGTATTTGGGTGTAGTTTTCCTAATCTGTATTCCATTTATTTTGTTCTTTATCAAAAAAGGAGCAGGTAAAGTAATCAGTGCAGGACATTAAAAAAGAATAATTATTTTAATTTTCAGTTTTTTATAAATGTAAAATCCATCTCAATTTATTGGGATGGATTTTTTTGTTGAATTAAATAGAAATAAATTATTTTTAGAGACTTAATTAATAAAATGAAAAAAATAAATGTATTACTAACATCAATTATTGTTTTACCTTTTATTCTACTAATTGGAATTGTCTTATATGCTAATCTAAATTCTAAAAACTCAAGAGATATTTTTTTAACAAATAGATCAAACATGCATTTTGAAGGAAAAATAATTTTAATAAAGAACAATGAAAAAGATCACAATGCACTTACTATGTATTCAAAGGAAAATAGCATCGTCTTACCCCATCAATGGGATTCCAAAGTAAAAATAAATGATTCCATATCTAAACAAAAAGGAGAATTATTTTTGAAAATATATAGAAATGGAGAATTATTAGATTCTTTAAATTATAATGATATTAAATGGAGATAAAATCCTTGTCAAGGTTTAGAACCTTGACAAGGATATAAATATCTTAATTCGGATTCTCTCCTCTATTTGTAAGCAACGCACTATTTCTTGCCGCTTTCACAATTTCGTTCAAATCGTGGTACAATTTTGTCCAATCAGGCACATCTTTCATTGCTGTAATTAGATTGAGGTAAGATCGCAGCACTTGTTCTAATTCTTTTCGAGTAGATGAAGCACTAGCAATTTGGCGCAAATCTCCGTTTGCCTCTGCTTGTTGCGCAAATAATATCTCGAAATCTGTATGCTTTGTTTTCAGTTCAGTAAAAGCCGTTGCAAGCGCTAAATTTGTGAGGCGTTGTGTGTTTTCGGGCTTTTCTAATTCTTCGATAAGCTTCTTTAATTGTGCTGTTTCGGCAGAATAACTCAATCTGTCCAAATCCAGTCCAAACGTTTGGAAAACTTTGTACAAAGCTTCCGCATCTTGATAGTTTGCAACAGAAGTCAATTTGCGGTAACCATTCAGGAAAGCCTTCATGTTACTAAACGCAACATCGCGCTCTTTATCTGCTGTCGCCACCTCTTTTCCTTTTCCACTGTAGGTCAACTTTGCGTATACCGTATCGTAGTTTTGATAACTCGCAATAAGCGACAACAACAAAGGGTGGTTCTCTACAATGGTATAATTTCCAGTTTGAGAAGAATTGATAATTCGCTGCGCTAATGTCGCCAGATTTTTTGTAGATAATGAAGTTAATGTAATTTTCATAGTAGATTGTTTTAGGTTATAATTCACTTAATGTTAGTGTTTTATAAACTTAATCAATATATTATTATCAAACAATAGTTTTTATAACTAAATAATTAAAACAGACTTGTTTGTAATTAACTGAGGACTCAGGTAAGGTAAAACAGACTTGTTTGTAATCAACCGAGGACTCGGGAAAGCTAAAACAGACCTGTTTATAATAAACCAAGGACTCGGGTAAGGTAAAACAGACTTGTTTATAATTAACCGAGAGCTCGGGAAAGGTAAAACAGACTTGTTTATAATTAACCGAGAGCTCGGGAAAGGTAAAACACACTTGTTTATAATAAAATGAAAATTCTGCTAAGGTGGAATATATTTTAATCAAACAATTCGTTTATAAATAATTATATTAGCGAGTAATTGAACAAAATACAGATATAGATACCAATCTATATTTTATAAAATAATATGTTAGCTATAATATTTCTTTCGTGATATGAATATAAAAGACTTAGCTTTAAAAATTGATGAATTATCATCTAATTTCAAAATCGGAAATCTACAAGAAATAAGAAAGAATCTAAAAAATTTAAAAGCAAAACCTGGCTCAAAAATATTCAATGATAAAACAACATTTGATGATTGGGCGTTCCATTATGGAGGAAGGAAAGAATTACAATTCAACATTGGTAATGAAGATGAAGGGATTAGATATGGAATTGCATTTTCATTAGAACCAAGTCAATCATTACCTAATATTCAAGATTTATTTCCAAAAATATTACGTTTAAATTCTCTAATAATAAATCAACCTGATTTATTTTCTGACTATAAAATGTGGTATTGGCAAAATGGAAAACGTAGTGTAATAAACAATGTATTTGAAATAAATGAACAACTAACAAAAATTGGAACTTTTATTTTTATAGGAAAATTAGTTGATTATAATAATGTTAATGTAATTGAAATTCTTAAAGATTTTGATGATTTATTGAACATCTATATCGAAGTAGAAAATGAAAACATTACAATTGGACCTCAAAACCAAAAATCTACAACTGGATTTATATTTGCTAGTGGAAGACCAAACCTTCCTCAAAGCACTAAATACACAAGAACCCAACAACAAATAAATGTAAATGCAAGACATTCGTTCTTACAAGAAAAACTATACAAAAAGCTAACATCAGTATTTGGTGAAGAAACTGTTGGAATGGAAATATTTTTAAATGGAAAAAAAATAGATTTAGTTTTAAAAATAAATAATTTATTTACTTTTTATGAAATTAAAACTTCCAACTCAGCAAAACAATGTATTAGAGAAGCCCTTGGACAAATATTTGAATATACCTACTTTGACGGAAAAAAATATGCAGATGAAATTGTAATTGCAGGCGAATATCCAATTGATAAATCAACCCAAAAGTATTTAAAATTCCTAAATTCAGAATTTAATTTACCAATATCATATCATCAAATAGATATTAATTTTTAACAAAACTACAGCTAATAACTAAGGTGTCTTATCTATAAACAAAAGGAATATTCTTAAATCACAGAACACAAACTAAAAACTCCTTGTCAAGATTCAAAAACTTTGACAAGGTGTTTTTTTTCTATCCATTAACTGCTCTAAAAAAAGCGTCTAATTTCTTTTCGTCTAATTTTCCGTCAGTTCGTACACCACTGCAAATATCTACGCCAAAAGGCTGAACAACATCAATCGCTTCACGAATATTATCAGGATGAAGACCGCCAGCCAAAAATAGAGGAATGTTAATTTCTTCTCTAATTTTTTTACTAATCGCCCAATTGTGCGTGCGCCCTGTCCCTCCCAGTTCCTTTACTTGTAAGTTAGGATTTCCGCTATCTAATAAAATAGCGTCTACAAACTGAGATTTCTCTATCGCTTCAGTTACCGAATTTTCATCAATTACATGAATCACTTGTACCAATTTTACCCAAGGTAATTCGTTTCTCAAAATTTGATATTCTTCGTTTTTCAGCTCATCAACTAACTGAATTGTATTCGTATAAACTTTTTTATAATGTTGAATAATTGTTTCTGCTGTTGTTTCACTTGTTAATAAAAACGAAGCTAATGTTGGCGGGATAATTTGTGTAATATCTTTGATTAAATCATCACCAATAATACCTGGTCCACTTGGCATATTACCAACTAAACCTAATCCACTCGCTCCATATTTTATCGCTTGTTGTGCTTCTTCTTTGCTACTAATACAACAAATTTTAACTCTTGTTTTCATCATTTGTTTTATTCTTAATACTATAAATATATAAAAAAACACCTCAATTTCTTGAAGTGTTTTGTATGGTCTAAGATTTAGAATTGATGTTAGAAATCTTCTTCCGAACCTTTTAATTTTTCTGCATTTTCTGCCATTTTCAATGCATCAATCATTTCTTGAATATCTCCATTCATAAAGTTATCCAAATTATAAATTGATTTGTTGATACGGTGATCTGTT
The DNA here is from genome assembly GCF_002484365.1 of Empedobacter sp. UBA7611. NCBI lineage: Bacteria > Pseudomonadati > Bacteroidota > Flavobacteriia > Flavobacteriales > Weeksellaceae > Empedobacter > Empedobacter sp. UBA7611. The sequence continues at coordinate 6,670 of NZ_DLJR01000018.1, read as the reverse complement.
ACACGTCCTTGCGGATAGTTGTATGTACGAATTTTAGCCGAACGGTCACCAGTCGAAACTAACGATTTACGTTGAGCAGAACGTTCTGAATGTTTTTTCTCGAACTCGATTTCATACAATTTTGTACGTAATAATTGCAACGCTTTTTCACGGTTCTTGTGTTGAGAACGAGCTTCTTGACAAACAATTACAATTCCAGAAGGTTTGTGCGTTAATTGAACTTTCGTTTCAACTTTATTTACATTTTGCCCTCCCGCACCAGACGAACGCGCTGTTTGATACTCCAAATCTGCTGGATTAATCACTACATCCACCTCCTCTGCTTCTGGTAAAACCGCAACCGTAATCGCCGATGTATGCACACGACCTTGCGATTCTGTTTCAGGAACACGTTGTACACGGTGAACACCCGATTCGTATTTCATTGTTCCGTACACTGCATTTCCTTCTACTTGCATCACCAACTCTTTGTATCCTTTTCCAGATGCTTCAGAAGTATTTAAGACTTCGTGTTTCCATCCTTTTTCTTTGAAATACATCGAATACATGCGGTAAATATCTTCTACGAAAATCGCTGCTTCATCTCCTCCTGTACCAGAACGTAACTCGACAATGATGTTTTTCTCATCTTCTGGATCTTTTGGGATTAACATCATTTTGATTTCTTCCTCTAAAGGTGGAATCGCATTGATTGCTTCGTCTTTTTCTATTTTAGCTAACTCAACCATTTCTGCATCAGAACCATCTTGAATAATTTCGTCTGCTTCCTCAATTACATTGATTAAGTTTTCGTATTGTTTTTGCATTTCAACAAAGTCTTTCAAATCAGAATATTCTTTGTTTAATTTCGCATAACGAGCTTGATCTGTTACGATATCTGGTTGGATGATTAAATCTGCTACCTCATCGAAACGTTGTTTGATTGCTCTTAATTTATCTAATAGACCTAAATCTGCCATATACTTTTATTGGATTGCAAAGATACAATAACTCAAGGGATTCAGAAAATTTGAATAAAAAAAACCGATGATTTCTCATCGGTTTTGTGATTTATTGTTGAAAATATTATCTCGTAAATAATAATTCTCTGTATTTTGTTAAGACCCAGTATTCGTTGTCAACCATTAATTCTAACTTATCGGCATGATAACGAATTTCATCATAATATGGTTTTACTTTATCACAATAAGCATATGCTTTCTCTTCTAAAGATTCAACCACATTTGCTTCTTTACGCGCATCCATCATTAAGTGCAATTTTGCGTTTAATTCGTTTACATGCATCGAAATTTTCTTTAAAATGATTAATTGCTCGCCTGCATATTCTTCATAATCATCTCCAAAAATATCTTTGAATCCTTTAATGTTTTTGATCAATATATTTTGATATTTGAAAGCTGTCGGAATAATATGATTCCTAACAATATCACCTAAAACACGACCTTCAATCTGAATTTTCTTGATGTAATCTTCTAATTCGATTTCATAACGCGCTTCAACTTCTGTGTTGTTCATTACATTAAGCTCCGAGAATAAATCCAACGATTTTTGAGAAACTTTTGCTTTTAAAGCTGATGGAGTTGTTTTGTGATTTGACAATCCTCTACGAGCTGCTTCTTCTTCCCATTCTTTGCTGTATCCGTCTCCTTCGAATAATATATTTTTTGTTTCTTTGATATACTCACGTAAAACATTGAAAATTGCTTCGTCTTTTTTCAAACCTGTTTCAATCAACGCATCAACTTCTTTTTTGAAATCGATCAATTGTTTTGCTACAATTGCATTCAACGTTGTCATTGCATTTGCACAGTTTGCAGTCGATCCTACAGCACGGAATTCGAATTTATTTCCTGTAAAAGCAAATGGTGAAGTTCTATTACGATCTGTATTATCTAATAAAACGTCTGGAATTTTCCCAACAACGTTTAATTTTAAATCAGTTTTTTCTTCTGGAGATAATTTTCCTGTCGAAACACCTTCTAATTCTTCCAATACTTTTGTCAATTGTTGACCAATAAAAATTGAAATAATTGCTGGTGGCGCTTCATTCGCACCTAAACGGTGGTCATTAGAAGCAGAAGCGATAGAAGCACGTAACAATTCCTCGTAAATTGAAACTGCTTTGATGGTATTGATAAAAAACGTTAAAAACTGTAAATTGCTGTTTGGTGTTTTTCCTGGCGCTAATAAATTTACTCCAGTATCTGTTGCTAACGACCAGTTATTGTGTTTTCCCGATCCGTTAACTCCTTTGAATGGTTTTTCGTGAAACAATACTTTAAAATGATGACGCTCACCTACTTTTTGCATCACATCCATTAATAATGAATTGTGGTCAACTGCTAAATTCGTTTCTTCGAAAATTGGCGCTAACTCAAATTGATTCGGCGCAACTTCGTTGTGACGAGTTTTTACAGGAATTCCCAACAACATACATTCGTTTTCTAAATCGCGCATATAATTTAAAACACGTGTAGGAATCGAACCAAAATAATGATCTTCTAATTGTTGACCTTTTGCAGAAACATGTCCTAACAACGTTCTACCAGTTTGTAAAATATCTGGACGAGAAGCCGCTAAAGCATCATCAATTAAAAAATATTCTTGTTCCCAACCTAAAGTCGGAGTTACTTTCTTCACATTTTTATCGAAGAACTTCGCTACTTCTGTAGCTGCTTCATCAATTGATAAAAGCGCTCTTAACAAAGGTGTTTTATTATCTAGAGCTTCTCCTGTGTACGAAACAAATACTGTCGGAATGCATAAAGTTGTTCCAAAAATAAATGCTGGTGAGGTTGGATCCCAAGCTGTATATCCACGTGCTTCGAATGTATTACGAATTCCTCCATTTGGAAAAGAAGATGCATCTGGTTCTTGTTGAACTAATAATGATCCACTAAATTTTTCTACAGGATCTGCTCCATCAAATGAAGTTTCGAAAAAAGCATCATGTTTTTCTGCTGTTGTTCCTGTTAATGGCTGAAACCAGTGTGTATAATGTGTTACACCTTTGCTCATCGCCCATTCTTTCATTCCTAAAGCAACAAAATCTGCCATTTTACGGTCGATTTTAGTACCATAATCCATTGCAGAACGAACGGCTTTATAAGCTTCTGAAGTTAAATGTTGACGCATTGCTTTGTCATTGAAAACATTGCTTCCAAAAATTTCTGATTTTTTACCTATTTCAGGAACAGCTACCGGTTTGCGATTGCTTGCGGCTTTTAGAGCTTCAAAACGAAATGATGTCATAAAAAAATAATTTGTGTTGTTTTATGGTACAAAAATAAATAAAAATTAAACATAAAATAAAATCACCCCTATTTTTTCAGGGGTTGAATTAAAATTTAATTACAAATAAATTCAACACCCCTTTGTTTTAGTTTTTAATTTTTAAAACATCAGTATAAAATTAATTTTTATTTAACATTCAAATAATTTTTGGAATGATAATTCGAAAAAATCAGCGTAATTATACAAATTATATGAATAGAACATTTTTATTGATGTTGTTTAAACTTGTTTTAAACACATAGATACATAGAAATAGATAAGTTAGTTTAGAAATTAATTGCTCTTTATCTTCTATAAAAATGATTTGTACATCTAATATTATTTATAAACTAAAAAAGCTATATATATCTGGTTATTTTATGAAAAATTTGAACAAGTTATTTTTCAATTTCATTCTCGAAACTAAATTCCTAAAACGAAAAAAGCAGTTTCAATTGCTTGAAACTGCTTTTAGACACTCATAATATAAAAAGTTTTTGGTCTATCTGAAACGGTCTACTGATTTTACAAGATCATCATCCTTCTTAATCAAACGATTGGCAATTGACAGAAGCACAATCGAAGCTAAAGGAACTAATGCCCAAATACCTTTCTCAGAATTTCCTTCTCCAGGTAATGTTAATAGACAATATACAAAAGAACCAATTAATAAAACATTCAAAATAATATTTAACCATCCTAAGCTAATTTGTAACTTACGTTTTTTGAAAAACATAATGGTTAAAAATGAAATTAAAGCTGATGAGAAAAAGGCTAACGAAAAAATGTAATCTCCTTTCTCCGGATTTTGTAACCAATTTAATGGAATATCAAACAGCTTATCAAAATTCATGGCGAATATACTCGAAATTATTCCACTTAAGAATAAATATATACTTTGCTTTCTTTGAATCATTTCTTAAATTTCGAATACAAATGTAAAAAAACTTTTTGAGTTTTTATAATTATTCGTACTATTGCATTAATAAATCTCAAATTTATACGCTTTATAACAATTCTATTGTTATGATTCCCAATTACTTTATTGAATAAAAAAAATATAAACACATTAATACCTTCATTATAGGATTATGTTTGATATCGAAGAATTAAAATCATTCAAATTACCAGATTTACAACAAGTTGCAGAGCAACTGAAAATCGATGGGTATAAGAAATTAAAAAAAGGCGAATTGTTAGACGCAGTTTTAGGTTTTATCAACAGCCAACCAAAGGTTGAAGAAAAAGCTGAAACAAAACCTGCTAAAAAAGATAAAGCTGAAAATCTACCTACAGAAGATAAGAAACCGAAACGCAAACGAGTTCAAAATTCGGAAGGAGAAGTTCAACAAAAAGAGGCTGTTGCAGAAGAAGTAAAAACTGAAAAAGTTGAAAATACTTCTACCGAAACAGAAAAAAAGGAAGAAAATAATCCTCGCGTTAATAAATTTCAGGAACGAGCGAACAAAAGCCAAGATCTGAAAAAGAATAATCAAAATAATCAGAAGAAAAATAATCAATCTGATAATCGTAATCAAAACGATCAATCTCAACAAAATAATCACCACAATAATCAAAATCAAAAAAATAAATATCGCGCTGCGAATTATGAATTTGACGGAATTATTGAAACTGAAGGTGTTTTAGAGATTTTACCAGATAATAATTATGGTTTTTTACGTTCTTCTGATTTTAATTATTTGTCTTCGCCTGATGATGTGTATGTTTCTCAATCTCAAATTAGATTATTTGGATTAAAAACGGGAGATACAATTACAGGAGAGGTTCGTCCTCCAAAAGAAGGTGAAAAATATTTTCCTTTAATCAAAATTAAAGAAATCAACGGTCGTACGCCAGATTATGTACGTGATCGTATCGCTTTTGAGCATTTAACTCCACTTTTCCCTAACGAGAAATTCAATTTAAGTAATTCTAAATCTTTATCAAATCGCGTAATTGACTTATTTACACCAATAGGTAAAGGTCAACGTGGGATGATTGTGGCGCCACCAAAAACGGGTAAAACAACGTTATTGAAAGATATTGCGAATGGAATTGCGCAAAATCATCCAGAAGTTTATTTGATTGTTTTATTAATCGATGAGCGTCCGGAAGAGGTAACAGATATGAAACGTTCGGTAAACGGAGAGGTTATTGCATCTACGTTTGATGAGGAAGCAAATCGCCATGTAAAAGTTGCAAATATCGTTTTAGAGAAGGCAAAACGTATGGTAGAATGTGGACACGATGTTGTGATTCTTTTAGATTCTATTACGCGTTTGGCTCGTGCTTACAATACAGTTTCGCCAGCTTCTGGTAAAGTGTTATCGGGTGGTGTTGATGCAAATGCATTACACAAACCAAAACGTTTCTTTGGAGCTGCTCGTAACATCGAAAATGGAGGTTCTTTAACAATTATTGCAACTGCATTGATTGATACAGGTTCTAAAATGGATGAAGTTATTTTCGAAGAATTTAAAGGAACAGGTAATATGGAGTTACAATTGGATCGTAAGATTTCGAACAAACGTATTTTCCCTGCAATTGACTTAGTAAGTTCTTCTACGCGTAAAGACGATTTGTTATTAGACGACAAAACACAACAATTAATGTGGGTTCTTCGCAACCATTTATCGGATATGAATCCTGTAGAAGCGATGGAATTCTTACACGATCGTATCAAACATACACGCTCTAACGAAGAGTTTTTAATCTCAATGAATAAGTAATTTATTACAACTTATAATTAAAAAAAACCATCTAAAGTTATTTAGGTGGTTTTTTTGTTTTAAATACTTAACTTTATATAAGACTCAATATGTTTAAGTAATTCCAAAAAGACATTTTTATTAAATCTTTGATTAAGATGATTACTATAAACTTCATCAGCATTTAATAAGTTTATTTCTAAAATTATATCATTAAAATTTTTCAAAAGTTCAATTTTATCGAACAACTGAATCGATTGAATAATTCTATCAAAAGTAAAATCACAAGCTTTTATTCCACAACATTCAAACACACATTCTGTAGATAACGAATCCCAAAAATCATACGTATTAGCTAATAAGTTATCAATATTTATAAATATTACATTACTTTCTAATGGTATCCATTTTATATACTCATCTTCACTAATCTTAATATCATCAATATGGTGTGAATTTTCTTTTAATAAAGTTGCAGCTTGAATAACATCATCTTCTTTCTTATAAATTAATTTAAGATACATATATAATGAATCTATTTTCCCTTGTGAAAGTTGAATTAACGAACTCTGAATAACACTCTTATCATTTGAAAGTCGAGTAAAATCAATATCATTTAATAAATTAAACGCATTTTCAATATCAGACTTATTAAATTTTCGATTTATTTCGGATCAGTATCAAAAGTT
>NZ_DLJR01000013.1:0-5240 GCF_002484365.1 Empedobacter sp. UBA7611 | reverse complement strand
CAACTTTTGATACTGATCCTTAGAATCTAAATTCTAACCATTTTCTATATCAATTAAGGTTGTGGCTGATAATTTTTCGCATTATCTTCAGCATCATCATCAAACTAATCTCCAAATTTTTGCTTAACAGATTCTTTGATTTGATTCTATTTTTCTTCTAAATAATTATAAATTAATGTTTAAAAAAATGAAGAATAATTTCCTCAGAAAACTGCGAAGTAAATCAAAATAATGATGATAATAACAACCACTATAAATTCAAAAATGGGGATAGTTCTCCCTCCAGATTTCAAATTTCTTTTTCTTTTCGAATACATACCAAACCAACTTATAACCAAATAATGACCTAAATTTATGAAAAATATTATAAATCGTTAGAAAACAATAAATCATAAAAAAAGACTTTGAAAAATATTTTCAAAGTCTTTTTTGTTGTACGGGCGGGGAGACTCGAACTCCCACACCTTGCGGCACTAGATCCTAAGTCTAGCGTGTCTACCAATTCCACCACGCCCGCTAAAATCTCACCGATTTGGATTGCAAATATACACAAGTTTTCTTTCTAACAAAATTTCGAAATAAAATTTTTTTAATCTTTTTTTACATTCTAAATTTGTACAAAGCTTTTACAAAAATGGAAATTACAGGAAGAATTAAAAAAGTATTTGAAACTCAAAATATTACTGCAAGTTTCAAGAAAAGAGAATTCGTTGTTACAACGCAAGAACAATATCCACAAGATATTTTAATTGAGCTTACACAAGATAAGACTGATGTGTTGAATGCTTACAAACCTGGTGATGAAGTGAAAGTTTCTATCAACATTCGTGGTCGCGAGTGGGTGAACCCAGAAGGTGTAGCAAGATATTTCAATACAATCCAAGCGTGGAGAATTGAAAATATGGCAAATGCAGCTGCACAAGCACCTCAAGGTTACGATAATTTTGCACCAGCGCCTCCAGTAGATACTTTTTCTAACGGAGATGATGATGATTTACCATTCTAAGGAAAACAAAACATCAATTAATACTAAACGTGTTCTTTATTGGACACGTTTTTTTAATTTTATATAAATTATACACAAAATGATATGTATTGGTTAAGTTCTGATTTAATCTTTCCTGATTACGATGAAGTGAACAGCGAGGGAATTATAGCTGTTGGAGGAGATCTTTCGCCAGAACGCCTAATTTTGGCTTATCAGAAAGGAATTTTTCCTTGGTTTAATGAAGAAGATCCAATTATTTGGTGGTTTCCACAAGATCGATTTGTTTTATTTCCAGAAAATTTACATGTTTCGAAATCGATGAAGAAAGTTTTTCGAGATCAAATATTTACGTATTCAGAAAATAAAGCGTTTCGAGAAGTGATTACAAATTGTTCGCAAGCGTATAGAAAAGATCAGGACGGAACATGGATTACGAATGATATGATCGAAGCATATTGTACGTTACATGAAATGGGAATTGCTAAAAGTATCGAAGTTTGGCAAAACGACGAATTGGTTGGTGGTTTTTATGGAATTGATATAGGCGATGTTTTTTGTGGAGAAAGTATGTTTGCGAAAGTGAGCAATGCTTCCAAAGCTGGTTTTATACAGTTTGTTGCAAAATATCACAAGAAATATAAATTGATCGATTGTCAGGTTTATACCGAACATTTAGCGAGTTTGGGCGCAATGGAAATTCCGAGTGATGTTTTTTTGGAATATTTGGAGAAATAAAAAAAAGCGAAATTCGGATTTCGAACTTCGCTTTTTCAATTTACTTCGTAAAAGTAATAGGATATTTTAGATTGCTATACTCGTTAAGATCTGCATTTAACGACCCAACTAATAATCCAGCCTTTATTTTTAGCGGAACTAAGTTATCATCGTCAGAAATCCACATCGTAACCGATTCTGATTCTTTGAAAACACGACCAGATTGTACGTATGGACGAATTTTGATTGCCGCAATTTTTCCGAATTTTGTTTTTAAGGTTTCACGTCCCAAAACTTTCAATCGAAATTTTAGCGTTTCGTCACCAAGAAAAATATTTTCGTTCAAATAATCTCCTGTTTTAAGAGTGGCATGATTGGTATTACGTAAACTGTAAAAAGCAGAAAGTAAATCTTGCGCATCGTACGGAATTGTTTCTGTTGTGACTTTTCCATCTCGTTTATTTTCAACTTTTGCTTTTCTATTGGCATGATCAAAATAATAGATTTGATGACGTTTGTAACTTCCTTCTACAATATTTCGAACAAATTTTGTTGGTTTCAAATCTGTTTTGTCAATATATGATTCGTAATTATCATCTACCTTAAAAAAAGCACGTACCGCACCAGTAGAAGTTCCTTTTCCTACGATATGAAAATGACTTTTTCCGTTCAATGTAGCTTCTTTTACATCAATTGATGCGAAGCCTGCATTCAATCCAGAATAATGAACTCTAAATTTTAGATTTTCGCCAACTTTGTAGTTGTTTTGAGCATTTAAAGGCAATGCAAATGAAAGGACAATAAAAGTAAAAAATAAAATATATTTTTTCATTTTGAATTTTTGGTTTTGAGGTTAAGATTCAAATTGTTTGCCAAAAATAATAAAACGCCTTTATAAATTGATATAAAGGCGTTTTAATTTATGAGAATCTAATGATATTCTAATTTTCTTCTTTTAAGGAAGATATTTGATCTGCTTCAGTTGAAGTTTCAAAATCTGAAACATTGATAACCGAAACAATTTCTGGAACATATTTTTTGATGGTCATTTCAACACCTGACTTTAAGGTCATTTGGTTGACAGAACATGCTATACATGCACCTGTAAGGCGAACTTTTACAATATTATCTTCTACAGATACTAATTCGATATCGCCTCCATCTGAATTTAAGAATGGTCTAATTTCAGTTAAGGCCTTTTCAACTTCTGAATATTTTTCTTCTGGAGTCATGATCTTTTACTTTTTTAATTTTTTGCCGAACAACCTGCCATCGTTGTAATACGAACAGCTTCTGTTGGAGGCAAAGTATTGTTACGTTCTACTAAACTTTGTACTGCGTTACGTGCAATTTCTTTGTAAACATTAGCTACAACAGTATCTTCTTGCATTGCAGCTGGACGACCAACGTCAGCAGCTTCGCGAATAGATTGTACAATTGGAATTTCGCCTAAGAAAGGAACACCAATTTGTTCTGCTAAGTTCTTTGCACCATTTTGTCCAAAGATATAATATTTGTTGTTAGGTAATTCTTCTGGTGTAAAATACGCCATATTTTCTACAATTCCTAAAACTGGAACATTAATCGCTTCCATTTGGAACATTCCAACTCCTTTTTTCGCATCTGCTAATGCAATATTTTGAGGTGTAGAAACCACAACTGCTCCTGTAATTGGAACTTGTTGAACGATAGATAAATGAATATCACCTGTTCCTGGAGGTAAATCGATTAATAAGAAATCTAATTCTCCCCAATGTGCATCACGAATCATTTGATTTAATGCTTTTGCAGCCATCGGTCCTCTCCAAACAATTGCTTGATCTGTATCAGCAAAGAAACCAATTGATAATAACTTGATTCCGTAAGCTTCTACTGGTTTTATTTTCGTTTTTCCATTAACTTCTACAGAATATGGACGAGCATCTTGACAATCGAACATAATTGGCATAGAAGGTCCGTAGATATCAGCATCTAATAAACCAACTTTGAATCCCATGTTTGCTAAACTAATTGCTAAGTTTGATGAAACAGTAGATTTACCAACACCACCTTTTCCTGATGCTACAGCGATAATATTTTTAACACCTGGCAATTCTGAACCTTTGATTTCGTTCGGATTTTTTTCTTCAACTTCAACAGAAATGTTAAGTTTAAGATTTGACTCAGGTAAATTTTCTTTAAATGCATTTTTCAACGCAATTTCCAAACGCTTGCGTTCGTGCATTGCAGGCGAAGGAGAAACAATATCCAAAATAATATCATTTCCCATCACTTGAGCGTTACGCATCCAATTGCGAATACCCAATTCTTCTAATACTTGATATATTTGATCTCTTGTGTAAGCCATCTTTTAAATTTAATGAGACAAAATTACGAAGAATCAAAGACTTTAAATAATCTAAAAACGTGATTTTAATTGTTTTGCTTTATAATTTGATAAATAGACTTAATTTGATGTATATTTAAACTTTAAATCTGACTATGGAAGAGCATATTATTTATCTGACGAATATAAGAAAACAGATTATTGATGAGCTTGAACAACACTCTCTGAAACAACTACTTTATATACCTGTTGGCTATAAAAACAATTTGTTTTGGAATGCTGCTCATGTTTTGGCAACACAGCAATTGATCCATTATTATTTAACCGATAATAGGATGTTGGTCGATATTCAGTTTATTCAGAAGTATAAAAAAGGAACAATCGGAAATACGGAAGTAACGGAAGAAGATGTGACAGAATTGAAGGAAATGTTGGAAAGTACACCAATGCAGATGTTCAAGGATTATCGTTCGGAAAAACTATCGTATTATCGATCATATAAAACAAGTTTTGGTATGACGTTAGAATCGATTGAAGATGCAATTTTGTACAACAATATTCACGAAGCAATGCATTTGGGCTATATGATGGCGATGAAAAAGAATATTCCTTTTTAAAATCAAAAAGAGAATAAAATTTAAAAATTTAGATGTTAACATACAGAGATGCTAAACGAAGCGATTTAGAAAAAATAACAGAAATTTATAATTCTACAATAGCTTCGCGATTAGTAACTGCCGATACAGAACCAGTTTCAGTTGAAAGTAAAGCAAAATGGTTCGAAGAACATTCACCTGAAAAAAGACCACTTTGGGTTGTAGAAAATGAATTGAAAGACATTGTAGGTTGGGTAAGTTTTCAATCTTTTTATGGAAGACCAGCTTATGATGCAACTGTAGAAATTAGCATTTATTTAGATGCTATGCAACGTGGAAAAGGTTTAGGAAAACAAGTGTTGGAATATAGCATTACGAAAGCAGCAGAATTTGGAATCAAAACGATTTTAGGTTTTATTTTTTCGCATAATGAACCGAGCTTGAAATTATTCAAACATTTTGGTTTCGAAGAATGGGGAAATTATCCCAATATTGCAATTTTAGACGGAATAGAAAGAAGTTTAACTATTTTAGGAAAACGAATCGCATAAAAAAACCCTCACTTCATTTGAAGTGAGGGTTTTTTTTGTTTATTATGTCCCGTCCTGAAATAGCG
>NZ_DLJR01000060.1:431-9687 GCF_002484365.1 Empedobacter sp. UBA7611 | reverse complement strand
AAAATTCAGGGGGATATCCAGTTCGATACAATTTACGTTAATGAAAATCTGGTACTTCATATTCATTTTATCATCATTGAATCTCCAAGCACAGATTTCATTAGAAAAATTTAATTCTTCTGGAGCGAAGTAATTATCAAGTTTTACCATTTTTGATGGTTCTGTAATAGTGTTCAATTTTTCCTTGTGTTTGTGGATGATTGGGTCTTCCGTGTATTTGATCCATTTGATAATTGTCTTATAAATACGATTGAACAAAACCTCCTTTAAGAAAATTCACGTGTAATATCTTTTAGTACAAAAGAATAACTCTCCACGTCAACAAAGTGTTTTGTTTTTAAAATTAATGCATTCCCAGTTTTTCTTCCTGTAAATCGAGCATTTTTAAATGTTTACGTACAATTTCTTCGTCAAGAAGAAGTTCCTCACGGTTTTTGGAGATCAGCCATTCGCGCTGATGGTTTATGATATCCAAGTAAACTTCACGGTATTCTGGAAAATTCAGAATGACTTCCGAACTGTTGACACGATTTTCCCAGATTTGTAACTGATCCTTTATCGCCGGGAATTTTTCAAGTTTTTCGAAATGGGTATCCTGGATTCTTTTCACTCCTATTTTTGCAAGTTCGTTCCGGATTTCATTATCGATTTCCTTTTCAGAGCGGGTAAAATCAGGATCCTGAATTTTGAATTTTGTGATGAGAAAAGGCAGCGTCAAACCCTGAACCACCAAAGTGAGCAGGATGACCACGAAAGTGATAAATAAAATCAAGTTCCTGTGCGGAAAGGGTGTTCCATCCTGCAATGTCAGCGGAATTGAAAGTGCAGCAGCCAGTGAAACCACGCCGCGCATTCCCGTCCAACCAATTAAAGCAGGCACTTTCCAGCCTGGATTTTGTCGGTCGGCAACAGTGATGAAATTACGCATAATCATCGTGGTGAATACGGCACCATAAGCCGCAACGATTCTTGTTATAACCAGAATAACTGTAATCAAAACGCCATAACCAAATGCTGTGAACAAATCTGTTTCAAGCCCTGAAACAATCTGTGGTAGATCGAGCCCGATCATCATAAAAACAATACCATTCAGCAAAATAACCAAACTGCTCCAAACATTTAGCGTCCCTAAACGCGATGAAGTAGCCAGAAAAGAATGACTTCTGTTGTAAAGCAACAAACCACCACAAACTACAGCCAAAACACCGGAAGCGTGAAGCTCTTCCGCCACAAGATACATGAGGAACGGCGTTACGACTGTGAGTACAATATCGATATTGGCATCAGTTGGCAACAAGCGGTGCATCTTCATAAAGAAAATTCCTATAAGGATTCCGATTCCAGCACCCCCGATACACATCCACAGAAAACTAAGGGCAGCTTCGTGCCAGATGAATTGTCCCGTCGCAACGGCAATCATTGCAAAGCGAAAAATAATCAATGATGAAGCATCGTTCAGCAAACTTTCACCTTCAAGAATGGAAGAATACCGTTTCGGGATTTTTACAAATTTCAAAATCGCTCCGGCACTCACGGCATCCGGCGGCGAAACTATTCCCCCCAATAGAAAACCCAGTGCCAGCGAAAATCCAGGAATAAAATGATTGGCGACAAAAGCTACAACCAAAGAGGTAATAAACACTACCACGAAAGCAAAACTGACCACAATCCTGCGCCAGCGCCATAATTCTTTCCAAGAAGTCGCCCAGGCAGCTTCATACAAAAGTGGCGGCAGGAATATAAAAAATATTAGTTCAGGTTCTATATGAATTTTAGGCGTGCCGGGAATAAAACTGATGCCCAGACCGGCCAGGACCAGCAAAACCGGATATGCAACTTTTATTTTTTTGGCAAGCATCACCAGCAAAACGGTGATGATTACTAGGATCAGGTAAAATGTGAGATTCTCTAGCATTTAGTTTTTAGATTTTTTTGATTAAAGAAGTTTCTCGAAAGCTTTTCTTACACCGCTTACCAGGTACCCCTCGTCGCAATAAGTATATCTTATTTTATTGAGTATGTGAAGCATTGGCTGCGTTATCAAAATTCGTATCCACTTTTCGCTGAAAATTTACAAATTTAATTCGATATCCTATAGTTTTATTCTAATTTTGTAACGAAATCGAATGAAGAAAACGAAATGAAGCAGTATCACCTAAAAGATTTTAATCAAAAAAGAGAAGACGAAAATTTATCTTTTCGTGTATTCGATTTTACATCCGCTACTTTAGCCCCCTATACCATACCTCATCAAAATACACACTTTTGTGTCTTGATGGTTGAAGAAGGCATTCTGGCTTTACAAGTTGAAGAAAATAAACATATTCTTCGTCCTCATAAAGTAGCTGTTATTTTCCCTCATCAGGCCAGTTTAATACAAGTTCAATCTGAACAAATAAAAGGAAAACTTATACTTTTTGATGAAGTGCTTTTTTGTTCGGATATTCTTAAGAATGAACTTAGCGTATACAATGTCAATTTATCCACCCAATTGAATTGCACAATTTTAGAAGAAGAACCATTTAAAGAAGGCTTACGCACTGTAAAAATTGTACAAGATATTTATCACCACCCTAGTTTGATCAAGAAAGAACAAGCACGTTTTTTTATTAAAACGTTTTTATTATCACTGATTGAATCTGTACATGGCCAACACGCCTTACTTTCGACATCTCATAGCAGCGATCAACAATTATATGTGCATTTTAAAAAACTCTTGAACGAGCGATACAAAACTCAACGTACGGTTCAGTATTATGCGGATCAATTGCACATCACGCCTAAAAAATTAAACACCATTACGAAAAAGCATTGTGGAGAAACGGCTATTGATGCCATTCATCACCGCATCTTAACTGAAATTAAACGCCAGCTGATGTTTGGAGATCGTCCTCATAAAGAAATTGCTTTTGATTTAGGCTTTAATTCACCTGCTGCTTTGAATAAATTTGTAAAAGCAAAATTGAACGAAACCCCTACACAATTACAACAAGAATTGGCTCAAATGTATAACACGTAGTCCTGTTTGTATAATAGTAAAGACATTTTAGCCGCTAACTTTGCCGAATAAAATAAAATATAAAATGAGTAAATTATTTGTTGCGGGTGAAGTATTTCATGGCGCTGGATCTTTAGACGAATTAAAAAATATCAAAGGTAAAAAAGCATTTATTGTAACTGGAGGAAGTTCTATGCGTAAAAGTGGAACTTTAGATAAGGCGATTGCATATTTAAATGAAGCTGGTATAGAAACTATTGTATTTGATGGGGTTGAAGAAGATCCTTCTTCAGCTACAAGTTTTAAAGGTGCTGAAGCTATGCGTGAATTTCAACCAGATTGGATTGTTGGTTTAGGTGGTTGTTCAGCAATTGATGCTGCAAAAATGATGTGGGTTTTCTACGAACATCCTGATGCTGATTTTGATGCCATGACAACACCATTTACTGTACCTACGTTAAGAAAAAAAGCAAAATTTATTGCGATTCCTTCTACAAGTGGAACAGGAACAGAAACAACTGGTTTAGCCGTAATTACAGATCGTGAAAAAGGTGTGAAATACCCTATCGTTTCTTACGAATTAACACCGGATGTTGCCATTATAGACGGAGAAATTTGTGCTTCTATGCCTGCTCACATAACTTCAAATACAGGATTAGACGCTTTAACACATTGTGTAGAAGCTTATGTATCGAATATTGAAAATAACTACGCTGATGTTTTAGCGAAAGGAGGTTTAGAAATTGTTTTTGATAACTTAAAAGAAGCGGTGAATAACCCTACGAACATCAAAGCTCGTCAAAACATGCACGATGCATCTTTTATGGCAGGTTTAGCATTTAATAATGCATGGTTAGGAATTGTTCACTCATTATCTCACCAAGTTGGGGCATTATACGGAATCCCTCACGGTATGTCGAATGCCATCTTTTTACCTAATGTTATTCGTTATAACGCAAAAGTTTCAGATCGTTTTCCTGATTTAGCAAAAGTTATTGGAAAATCAACGGCTGAAGAATTAGCACAAGCTATTGAAACGTTAAGAAGCGAAGTGAATAATATTGGATCGATTAAAGAATTTGGTATTTCAAAAGAAGATTGGGATAAAAACTTAGATTATATTGCTAATAATGCTTTAGTTGATCCTTGTACAGGATTTAATCCACGAGTACCAACTTTAGAAGAGTTAAAAGAAATTTACAATATCTGTTACGAAGGTTTAGTTTACCAAGACTAATCTATTAAGACTTTGTAATATAACTCCTAACCTCAATTATCGAATGATAATTGAGGTTTTTAATTCTATCTTAACCGAAAAATTTTCTGTTAGGTTTGTTTGGTGTTTGTCCGTACTTCGTTCGGTGTTCGTTCGGTGTTAACTGTTTTAAAGGATTTTCGGTACATTACATTATTTTCTAGATTTTTTTCTTCGACATTCGATTTATTGATGAAAATTATTCAGTTTCAAAATCCTTAACTATTTCATTAAAATTACTGTTATTGTACTTGATCTATATCTCATTAACATCCATTACCTAAGCTTAGATCTTATTTACTACTTCTACTCTATCTTATTCTTTGATATTATGGTACAATAATATCTCTAAATGTCCTACTTTGTCGTATATGACACATAATTTTGATGAATTAATACAACTATGGTTTCCGTAAATATTTATCTATTATTTTGATATTATTCGTTATTTGATTTTGTTGATTTTGTTTATTTATTTCCTAAACTTTTACTATGGATAAACGTCAATTTTCTGAAAAAGATATCAGTACTAAATTAATTACTCCTGCGAAAGAAAATGCTGGATGGGATAGAATGCATCCATATTTTGAACAAAAGACTTTTACAGATGCACGCATTCATATTTGTGGAAATCTTACTGCTCGTGGTAAATAAACGTGCAGACTATATTTTATACTATAAACCGAATATTCCAATCGGAATTATTGAAATTAAAGAAAATAATCATAGTGTGGGTGCAGGAATGCAACAAGGTTTAGAATATGCAGCAATATTAAATTTATCATTTTTATTTTCTACAAGGGTAATTGTTTTCTATTTCATGATAAAACCATTCCTAATTAAATTAAAACTGAATTGGAATTAGACCAATTCCCCTGTCCTAAAACATTATGTAATAAATACCTGAAATACAAAGGAATTAAAATTGAATTAGCCAAAGAAATCGTAGAACAAGATTATTAAAAATATTTGAAATTAGAAGGAGATCCCATAGTATGGCTTAGGTATTCCTTTTCTTATTGTTCTTTTCTTTATTGATTAATTTTAAATTTTAATTATCAGTATTCATATGCCCTTCGGGGAACCGTCAAAAAAAGGAACCAAAAAAGACTTGTCTTTGATTNNCAGTAAAACATTTTAATCATGCCTCTCAACTTTTTGACACTCGCCTACAAATCATATGACATTTTTTAACCTTTTTCTATATTCAAATTCAGTTTTAATTATGAATTTTCTGATATTCGTTATTATCGTCTAAGTCTTCGATACAACGTTTTGCAATTTCCTAAACTTTCTGTAAAATTTGAAGTTAGTTGATTAAGCATTTATCTAAATAAGCATTGTCTTTGATAAAAAAAGACCTCATATTCACATAAAAAATGAATTAGAGGTCCTTTGACATCTTAACGTTTATTTAAAAACAACTTAACTTTTCTTCTTTTTTTTCCTTCTTCCCCACCATATCATAAAACCTGTTACTGGTAGAGAAGCAGAAATTAAGCTTACAACAAAAGCCAATATTTTTGTAGGCAATCCTAAAATAGATCCAACATGAATATCATAATTTGCTCCAACAACTTTCTCTCCAAAGTTCTTATCTTTTGGATCATGTATATGTAGCAATTCTCCTGAATTTTCATCAAAAATTAAACTACTGCTGCTATAATAAACTTGTTTTTTATGTGCAACATAAACTTCAAAATTTGGATGTTCATGATCGTCCATATGTTCATGTCCTAAATCAATAGAGAAACCATACGAGTTAGGATAGTTGGTTTTTACAGTTTCAATAATCTTATCGAGTGTAGATTCTTGTCTTAATTCAATTGGCGCAGATGTTTTTATATGAGAAAAATCTGGATAAGTTGTATTGCCTCCCGAAAATATCACATAAATAGCAGCTTGAATAAAGAAAAAAGAATAAAATAATCCAGTAATAGAAAATATTAAAGCGAAAATTGAAGAATAAAAACCTAAGATATTATGAAGATCATAATTTTTACGTTTCCAATTTTTTATGTTTTTCCATCTGAACCAGAAGCGTTGTTTTTTAGCAGCTTTATTTTTTGGCCACCATAATACAATACCGCTAATTAACATAAAAATAAAGATAATAACAGGAATTCCTACCACATAGCTTCCCCAGCTCTGTTTTAATAAGAAACTCCAATGTATCATTTTTACGATATTAAAAAAGCCATTTTTTTCATCATAAACTCTTAAAACTTTCCCTGTATAAGGATTTACATAAGCTTGTTTATAAATAGGAAATTCATCAAAATAATTCCAAGCATTTACATCATGTTCATACCAATAGAACATATAAGACATGTTTTTATCCATTGGTATATTTACCCAATGAATAGGATATTTTTCTTGGGTTTGTTCGTCAACTAATTTTTCAAGTTGACAAATTGGGATAACTTTCTTATTCTCTACATCTTTTTCTTGATGATAGATAACATCCTTACGCGCAATATTTTCAAATTCATCTTTGAAAACATATAACGCCCCAGTTACTGAAACAACAAAAATTATTAATCCAATAATTAACCCAAACCAGAGATGTAGTTTACCAAATATTTTTTTCAGTTTTCCTACTTTTTTTGATGATTTTTGCTTGGAAGCCATTTTTGATTAAAATTTATATGTAAGACTTCCCGAAACATTTACTAACTGTTGTGGATTTGCTGTTGTATAACCAATCCAATAATGTTCATTTGTTAGATTATCTACTTTTACACCTATTCTAAATTTCTTCGCATCGAAAAAAGCATTTGCATTTACGATAAAATATTCTGGTAAATAAAAGGTGCTATTTACTTGATTTTTGCTCGCATAGTTTGCTCCAATTCCGAATCCTAATCCTTTTATTTTACCATCTAAGAATTGATAACTTGCATTAAAATTTGCTAACCACTCAGAACCAGCAGTTGTAGGTCTTGTTCCTTCTAAAGAAGTATCTGTTGGATTTTCTTCAATTTTTGCATTATTATAAGCCAAACCTCCTACTAGCGAAAATCCTTTCACTAGATAAGCATTAAGCTCTAATTCTACCCCTTCACTTTTTACCTTTCCTGATTGTGATTGAACAGATTGAAAAGTATCAGTATATTCTCCTGTATATAATAAAGAATTTTTGACATTGATATTATAATAACTTAAGGTCGCATTAATTTTATTATTAAAAATATTCATTTTAAAACCTCCTTCAAATTGATTTCCTTTTTCAGGATCAGAAAGAACTTGAGTATTTTCTTTATCTATGGCATAATATCCATTGCTTTTGAAACTATTTTGGTAGTTTCCGAATACTGAAAACTTACTTGGAACAAATTCATACACAAAACCAAGCTTTGGGGACCAAGCTGATTGCGAATATGCTTTTGTTTCGTTAGAATATAATATTCCTTTTTTAGAATCATTATTCTCGTAACGAATAGAAGCTAAAATATTTAATCCTTGTATTGGTGTAAAAACATTTGAAATATATGCACTATACGTATTTAATTCACCTATTATTGGATATTCACCAACCGAATTCGAAGTATTATAAAAATCTTGTAAAGTATGATTATTCATGTTTGAATAATTTCCATTTTTAAACGGAACCCAATCAAAATCACCAGAAATAAATAGCTGATTATCTTTCGTTTGCATATAATCTAAACCAACAACCGTTCTATTTCTCATTTTACCAAATGTATAATCGAAATTAAAATTTTGTTGTAATTGGAAAATTGTTTTTTTACTATTTCTTGTTGATTGATCAGCACGCATAACGCCTAATTCTGTATCTAATGGATTTTTAGTATAAGTACTTTCTGGAGCTACATAAAAATATGGGCTAAATCCGTTCGATTGAGAATAAGCATTACTAATATTCGTAGATGATTTAATATGATCGTTAATTTTATAATTTATTTGACCAAATAAATTTCTGACTTTTGATTTGGCTTTAAGACCATCTCCAACATAAGATTGTTTGTAATCTAATCCCAAAACTCTTTCAAAATCTTTCATATTATTAATCCCTAAAGAAGGATTACCTGCTAAGTAAAAAAACATCTGCTCAGCCATTGCATTATTTTCGTACATTTCAAGATCAACGTTGATATCTAATCGATCATTCGGTTTGTAACGTAATGATGGAGCAAAAGCAAAATATTCATTTCCACTATTTTTTTTCTGAAAAGTACCAGAATTTGTATACGCTGTATTGACTCTAAACATTAATTTATTATCATTCGTAACTGGAGCATTAATATCTGCAGATGCACGGTAGTAATTATAACTTCCACCTGCAATACTTACTGATCCATCAAAATTTTCATGCGGTTTTTTTGTAATTCTATTTACAACACCTCCATAAGACGTAACATTACTACCAAACATTGTAGCAGAAGGACCTTTCAATACTTCTAATCTTTCTAAGTTTACAGCATCTATTGTAGTAGAAACAGGGGCTACCAAACCGTTACGTAAAGAGTTGTTGGAAACAAAACCTCTTAAAGTAACATAAGCTCCTCCATCTCCAGATCGACCGGTAGAATTCCACATTTTTTGTAAACCAGTTACATTACGATAAGCATCGTCTACTGTAAAAATAACTTGATGATCTAAAACTGATTTATCAATACTCGAAAAAACTTGAGGATTCTCGATAAACTTCAACGGCATTTTCTTTGAAGTATCGGTATCTTTTTTTATAAAAGTATTGATAATTACTTCGCCTAATGTATTTGTCTGTATTGAATCTTTTTCTTGTGCAGAAGTAATGCACGCATATAATAATGAAAGTACTATTGTTACTTTTTTCATTTTGAAAATTTTGACAAAGCTATTTCATTATTTTAATTTATTCTAAATTAATTTAATAGTTTTTTCTTATATTCATGTTTTATTAATTAAGTTTTTTTTATGATAATTGAAAAACATTAACATAACGAAATAAAAAAAATTCACTTTTAACAACATTTGAGATTAAGAGGAGGAGCCACGGT
>NZ_DLJR01000060.1:0-373 GCF_002484365.1 Empedobacter sp. UBA7611 | reverse complement strand
GGCTAAAACCTTTTTAACGCTACATTCAAACATTTTCTTAACGTGAGAGTTTTAATGCCAGTTCTTTATTCTTTTTCTAAATTCAAATTCACTTTTAACAATGGATTTTGTCATTCGTTATTTATCGTCTAAGTCTTCGATACAACGTTTTGTAAACGCCACTCTGACTGACGATAATAAGAAGCTGAAATGAATTCAGCTTGACGATTTATTTAGATTCATTCTGGGTTTGTCGAAGAATCTTATTTTCATTTTTATTCATGTTTTTATTAATTCTATTTTAAATGAATTCATGTACCCTTTGGGGAAGTCTTGACACAAAAACATTTGAAATTAAAAATTTGATATTAAGAGGAGAAGCTCCTGTGGAGCT
>NZ_DLJR01000047.1:0-50903 GCF_002484365.1 Empedobacter sp. UBA7611 | reverse complement strand
TATGAAAAACATAAAAAAAAAGCTGCCTCACTTTTGAGACAGCTTCTTTTTTTCGTTTTATATCGATTGATAATTCTCTAAAAATTGTACAATTTTTTCTGCTAATTGATTTTTATGATAAGCACTTTTCAAAGTTTTATATTCAATATCAGCCAACAGAAGATTATTCGTTCAATTTTAATTTTGGTCGAAGAATTCAACGACCAGCTTTTTGGGAATTAAATCCAGATAAATGGTACAGTAATCCTATTTCTTACACAGAAGGAAATCCTTTTATGCAACCAGCTTTTGTGTATAATTTCGAGTTAAGTTATGGATTCAAAGATTATTTACAAGCAAAATTTTATTATCAAAATATACAAGATGGTTTTGGTCAAAATGTCTTTCATCAAGAATAAGAATTGGATGGAGAATTGATGCAAACACAAATATTTAAGCGATTAAATTATTATAAAATGTCTAATTACTGAATTAGTTTATCATCAACTCTAAAACCTTATAAATGGTGGGAATCTAATCTTGAATTTAATTTTGTATTTAATAAATCAATCAATGAAATTGATGTGTTAGATAAAGAATATACAGGAAATGGAGCTAATTTTTCGGTTTATAATAACCTGAATTTGAATACTAAAAAAACGTTCACGGCCCAAGCTAATTATACGTTTACACCAAAAGGAAAAAACAGAGAATTTAATTATAGTTCAAGTTCTTCGTTAGATATAGGTTTTAAATATTTGGCGATGGATAAGAAATTAACGTTGTCGTTGATGGCTTATGATATTTTCAAAACAGATCTTTCAACATTGTCGACAAATGTGCAAAATATTTCGCAATCGTTTAGACAATATTATGATTCGCAATCGATACGTTTTTCGGTTTCTTATAAATTTGGTAATTCAAAAATCAATGTGAGTAAACGTCAAACTTCTAATGCAGAAGAAGCAAATAGGAGTGGAGGAAAATAGAAAAAAAATAAAAAATCTCAGAGCATTTTGCTCTGAGATTTTTTAAATAAAAATATTTTTAATCTTATCCATTTACAGCTTCAACGTTGTCTACAACATCAGGCATCATTTGTTTTAAAATACCTTCGATACCATTTTTAAGCGTTGCTGTAGAAGACGGACAACCAGAACAAGCACCTTGTAATAACATTTTTGCTGTTCTCGTTTCTTCATCAAATTCAATTAATTCTATGTTTCCACCATCATTTGCAACTGCTGGTTGAACATATTCGTCTAAAATAGCTTTGATTTGTTGCTCAACAGAAGAAAACTCTTCAGCAGGTTTTACCACAACATGTTCAGGAGCTTCTGTTGTGAATTCATAAAATTCATCAAAAACAGGACCTCCAGCTTGTAAATAATTCGTAATAAACGAACGAACATCCATCGCCCAAAGTGACCAATCTTCTGTTTCGTTTTTCGTTAAAGAAACATAATTATCAACAATAAAAACTTCTTCAACAAAAGGATATTCTTTGTAAATCGCAACAGCTAATGGAACTCCAGCAGCTTTTTCTTTCGATTTTATTTCGATGATTTCTGGCGCTAACATAGAATTTGAAACGAATTTCATCGCAGCAGGATTAGGCGTCATTTCTGCATAAATAGAAATAGGAGCCTTTTTCATTGGTGCTAAAATTGCGTTTTCTTCTAAATGTTCATTGATAATTTCTTTCAAATCTTCTGTAACATCAGCCCAATCAACAGCATCTATTTTTTCTATCGCAACAAAATTCGCTGTGATAAATATTTTTTGAATAAATGGTATAGTCAATAAAACTTGCGCTAAAGGAGATTCGGTAGCTGTAGATTCTTTATCGAATTCCACGCCACCTTGTGTTAAAGTCTCGTCACAAACGAACTTCATCACATTATTATTAGGTGTAATTTCTTCGTATACTCTCATAGTTCTACAAAAATACGCTATAAAAATGTATCTTTATCATTAGAATTATAGATTTTGTTATGGCAATAGTTAAAGAATTAAATGGACACACACCAAAGTTCGGTGAAAACTGCTTTTTAGCGGATAATGCTGTGGTTGTAGGAGAGGTAGAAATGGGAGATAATTGCTCAATTTGGTTTTCAGCAGTTGTGCGTGGAGATGTACATTATATCAAAATGGGAAACAAAGTAAATATTCAGGATAACGCAACGATACATGCAACGTATCAAAAATCGCCAACAACAATTGGAAATAATGTTTCGATAGGGCATAATGCAATTGTACATGGTTGTACAATACACAATAATGTATTGGTTGGAATGGGCGCAATTGTGATGGATGACTGCATTATTGAATCTAATTCTTTGATTGCCGCTGGTGCGATTTTAACCAAAGGAACGCATGTAAAAGAAGGAGAATTATGGGCTGGAATTCCAGCGAAAAAAATTAAAGATGTTCCAAAAGAATTGAAAGAAGGTGAAATAGAAAGAATCGCCAATAATTATTTGATGTATAGTAGTTGGTATAAATAAAATAAAAGCTCAGTTTATAACTGAGCTTTTATTTTATCTGAATTACATCAAACCAAACTGTTTGAAATGATGTGTAAAATGTTTTTTATGAAATGTTTTCCAATCTTCGTATCCAATATCATTTAAAACAGGATTGACAATTTTAGCATCAGGATTTTCTGTGAAATATGAATTGAATTTATCAATTTCTTGTTCTAATTTTTCTATTGCAGCTTCTAAAGAATGGTAACGTAAATCTAGTAAACCTTCCATTCCATTTGCTTTTATCCCCTTTTGCATTTCATGATCAGATTCTAATAAAAAGGATTTGTATTGGGGTATTTGCTCTGCAGGAATTCGACAAGGTACTGTTAAACCTCCATTTGAAATTTTAGTGGTTACAATCAAATGTTCAACCATGTGTTGAGGTGTCATAATTCCCCATTCTGGCTGTTGATCTACTTTTAAACTTTTTAGTTTAGAAATAAGACTGGCTTTATCTTCAAAATTTAAAAACATATTTTTTCTGTGAAGTTAGTTAGTCGTATAATAATAATCAATAAAATTCAAGATTTATTTTGTTAATTGTTCAAGCCTTTTTATATAAGCGTCTACAAAATTCTGAATGAAACTTGTTGTGGTTATAGAGTTCTAATTGTCCAATCTTAATAACTTTAAGGGTATATCCTTCGGTTGTCATTTTAATTAAGTTCTTTGAAATCTTTCTAGAATTTGCTTCTTTTCATAGACTTCCCATAAAAGTCCAATTGTTTTTTGAGTTTAGTTATCTGATTTCATTTTAAGAAAGTTTATGTAAAAATTTTCAATGAATTAATTATCATTTTTAATGAATATCGTATAAGAAAAATGTAAATTAGTATTGTATTAAATGAAACAAATGATAAATATTCAGCCCAATTTAGAAAATGATTTGGTAGAACTTCAACCACTCAATGAAAATGATTTTGAAGCGCTTTATTTAGCTGCTTCGGACCCGAAAGTTTGGGAACAGCATCCGAATAAAAATCGTTGGAAAAGAGATGTTTTTATGAATTTTTTCGAAGGAGCAATTCAAAGTAAAGGCGCTTTCAAGATTATTGATAAACAGACAAATCAAGTTGTTGGTAGTTCTCGTTTTTACGATTATAATGAGCAAGATTCGTCTATTTTGGTTGGATATACGTTTTATTCGACGAATTGTTGGGGAAAAGGCTTTAATCCGTCCGTTAAGAAATTGATGTTTGATTATATTTTTCAGTTTGTTGACAAAATTTATTTGCATGTTGGTGCTGATAATGTACGTTCGCAGATTGCTGTAGAGCGCTTGGGTTGCAAAAAAGTGAAAGAAGAGCAAATTGAATATTTTGGAGAAGAGTCAAAATTAAATTTTATTTATCAGTTGAATAAAGTTGACTGGTTTAAGTAATTGATAATTAAAACTATTTTTTGAGGACAGATTTTTTCTGTTCTTTTTTTTGAAAAAAACTCAAAAATATGATTATGTTTTTCGTAATAAAATATATTTTTACTGAAGTTTTCATAATAATGAATGAGTAATATTACATTAAACCCAATTTATGAAAAGATTATTGATGACTTATCAAATCAAAAATACTCTATTTCAGACTTTTTTTTCTCAACAGAGGAAACAAAGCAACTTCGCGAAGCAATAATTCGAAAAGAAAATATAACAGATTTTCATCAAGCAGCCGTCGGAAGTTCGGTTAACGAACAAATTGTTAAATCAATCAGAGGCGATAAAATCAGATGGATTGATGAAGAAAATAAAACAGAAACGGAAGAAATTTTTTTCTCAAAAATCAATGATTTTATTGACTATCTCAATTTAACATGCTACATGGGCATTGAGGAAAGTGAATTTCATTACGCTATTTATCCAGAAGGGACATTTTACCAAAAACATGTTGATGCTTTTAAGAATGATGATAGACGCACACTTTCTATTGTTTTGTATTTGAATGATGAAGAATGGAAAGATGAATTTGGCGGACAATTGACCTTGTATTTGGCAGATGAAAATAAGGTTGAAAAAGAATTAGATATTTTACCTCTTGCTGGTCGTTTGGCTGTTTTTGATAGTAAAACTATTCCGCACGAAGTAAAAACTGTTAATCGACCAAGATATAGTATCACAGGTTGGTTGAAAACCAGAGGAAATATTTTGACATATTTGTAATAAAATCTGTAGTTGCTTCGAGATTTCAATTTCTATTTACATTAGATAAATATTGGCATCAATTTGAACGATTTAGACAATAAGAATCAAAAAAACTCAACCAATTGGTTGAGTTTTTTTGATATGTTATTAAAAATATAATTATGCTTCAAAGAATTCTGCAACATAACGCTCAGCATCCAAAGCAGCAGCACAACCAGAACCAGCAGCAGTAATTGCTTGTCTGTAAACAGAATCTTGTACATCTCCAGCAGCAAAAACACCTGGTACATTTGTTTTATACGAACGATCTTGTGTGATTAAGTATCCTGTTTCGTCCATATCCAATTTCCCTTGGAATAATTCTGTATTTGGTTTATGCCCAATCGCGATAAAAACTCCATCAATGATTAATTCTTTTTCTTCATTTGTAATATTGTTGATGATTTTAGCTTTTTCAACAACATTGTTTCCTTCTAAACCAATTAATTCGTGGTTGTATAAAACCTCTAAATTATGTGTATTTGTAACACGATCTTGCATAGCTTTAGATGCGCGCATTTCTTCTTTACGAACCAATAAATAAACTTTGTTACAAAGTTTTGATAAGTAAGTAGCTTCCTCAGCAGCGGTATCACCACCACCAACTACAGCAACATCTTTACCGCGGTAAAAGAAACCATCGCAAGTTGCACAAGCCGAAACACCGCTACCAGCGTATTTAGTTTCATCGTCTAATCCTAAATATTTCGCTGTTGCACCTGTCGAAATAATGATAGAACGCGCTTGGTAAGTTCCATTGTTTGATTTTACAGTATGTACATCACCTTCTTTTTCTCCAAAAGTTACTTCCGTTACATATTCGTATTTTATTTCAGTTCCAAAGCGCTCAGCTTGTTTTTGTAAATCAGCCATCAATTCTGGTCCTGTAACTGCTTCTGGATAACCTGGGAAATTCTCAACATCCGTTGTTGTTGTTAATTGTCCACCTGGCTCCATACCAGTTAAAATCAAAGGATTCATGTTTGCGCGTGCAGCATAAATTCCCGCTGTATAACCCGCAGGTCCAGATCCTATTATGATAACATCTCTTACGTTATTTTCCATTGTGTTGTTTTATTTTTTTACAAATTTAGTATTTCTTATTTAGTTTTCTCGATTCTATAAATAGATGAAAATTATAGATTCATAATTTTATACACTAATTCAATCAGCAATTGGCTTGGCGTCACATTTCCAGTAGTTCCAACACCTTTTCCTTTCAAATCATATTCGCGAATAAATGAGATAATTCTCGTAGCTTTTTTTAGCGGATAATTACTCGCAGCGGTCATCATTCCTTGTACAAAATACGGATTAATTCCTAATACTTTTGCCAAATTTTGCTTCGATTTATCTGGCGTAACATGTATTTGAATGATGTTTGTAAACAGATTAAAAATTGTTGTGATTGAAACGACGTATGGGTTATCCTTCGGATTTTTTTCGAAATATTTAATGATTTTGAATGCTTTTTCGATGTTCTTCGTTTCGATTGCATTGCGAAGTTCAAAAACATTATAATCTTTACTAATCCCAATATGTTCCTCAATATGATTTGGTGTGATAGTTTTATCTGCACCAACAATTGTAAAGAGTTTTTCTAATTCATTGTTCAAACGAGATAAATCAGCTCCCACATATTCTGTCAACAAAAACTTTGCTTTCTGTTCAATTTTAAATTGATTATTTGCAACTTTTTGTTCTATCCAAGAAGGTAACTCGCTTTCATAAATCTTTTTGAATTCGTGGTAATACCCTTTTTCATTCAGAACTTTATAGATTTTCTTGCGTTTATCAAGTGAATTTCCTTTGTAATTGATGATTAAAACCGTCGAATCTTGTACTTGATTTGCATACATTTCCAACTGATCTATCGAACGGCTAAGATGTTGCGCTTCTTTTACAATCACTACAGATTTTTCTGCACCCATCGGGTATTGACGCGCCATTCCTATTAATTGCCCTATTTCTACATCTTGTCCATAAACTATTGTTTGATTAAAACCTTTTTCTTCTTCTGGTAAAATATTCGCTTCCAACAAATCAGTTACCTGATCGATGAAAAACGGCTCGTCGCCCGCCAAGAAGTAAATCGGTTTATAGTTTTTGTTTTTTATATCTTTGATCAAAGATTCTACAGGACTCATACAATGACTGAATTAGTACAATTAAATTTTTCCGAAAAATACCAAATAAGATTGAAACAAGCCCAAGATAAATTGTATATCTTTTGTTTGATTCGAAAAAAATGGTTGGTCTATACGCCCGAAGAATGGGTTAGGCAACACGTTCTGAATTATTTAATCAACGATTTGGGTTATTCAACTTCGGCGATTGCATTGGAAGTTGCAATTGATATTACAGGAATGCGAAAACGTGCAGATATTGTCGTTTATCAGCAAGAAAAACCATTTATTATGGTTGAATGTAAAGCGCCACATATTGCAATTTCGCAAGCAACTTTTGATCAAATTGCGCGTTACAATATTGTGTTAGGTTCTCAATTGTTGATGGTAACAAATGGTTTGAATCATTTTTATTGTATGATGGATTTTGTCCAAAAACGATATAACTTCTTGAAAGAGTTGCCGAAGAAGGGGTAATTTGAAAATGAGTTAATGTGTTGATGTGAAAATTTGTCAATTCGAGCGATTTTAATGGATCTTGAGTACGTTTCAAACGTAGCTGACTGTGTCCCGAAGTAAGCTAGCTTTGTATTTTAGTAAGCTGATGAGGTTTTATACCTAGTTGATTACGTCCAGAACTTAGCTGACCATGTCAGGAACGTCAAATTTGGGGTTAGATAACCTCGTTTTCTTGGTTCACAACCAAGCCAGCTTGGTAAAAGACACTGTCAGCTTAGTTAATTTGGAGGCTAACGGGGTTTAGAAAGTCGTCAGCTTGGTTGTGGACGTTGTTGAGTAGGTTGTATATTTTAATTTGTTAGATAAATAAATTACTTACTTAAAAAGTTTATTGAATTTGTTTATATTTGAAAAATATGAAAGGTTGTTTTAATTTTTTAATTACTTGTATAATTTTATTGGCCTTTTGCGGCTTGATGTCAGGAATTACATCAATCTTTTTTAAATCAGATGTTAAGAAAGATAAAATAATCAAAAATGATTATTATGATTTACAAAAAAATAATTATAATAATGTAAGTGTTTGTGATACAGTAATTAATTATAAAAATTATAACCAAAATTATAATTATACACCTTCAAGATCTGGAGCGATTTGTAACGATGGTTCTTTTTCACAAGCAACAGGAAGTGGTGCATGTTCACATCATGGAGGGGTGAGTTATTGGGTGAATTAAATTTTAAAAAACTATATATGTCTATACTTGCTTATCAAATAATAATATTCTTCATTATTCAGCTATCATCATTTTTTGGAAAAAAAATAAGAAATATTGTTATTTTTTTGTCAATCATATATACAATTATTGAGGTGTTTACAACTTGGTTAACTTTATTACAATTTGTTACAATTTTTGTGTCGTATCAAGTCTCAAAAATATGGTTTAATGATAAAGTACATATTAAAAAAGAAGAAGATTTAGTAAGATTTGATGATTATGATGAAAAAGGAAGAAGATTTTATAGAGAAGTTGACTTGAATGACAGTAATATAGATGATGAATTAAGAGAGAAAGCTGTAAAAAGCAAAAGAATTGAAGAATTAGCTAGAGAAGGTTTAAAAAATAATCCGAAGCTAAATAAAATGATGAAAAATCATATGGATAATATGATTAATAGAAATAAGCCACTCTGCGAGTGGCTTTTACATTACTAAAAAATATCTAAAGAATTAATTGTTTTATAACCAAGTTACAACGCCTGAATCTACACAGTAGTTTGCACCTATTATCTTGATTTTCCCTTCTTTTTCTAAGGTGTTCAAGGTTGTACTTTGGTTACGAATATCTTCTATGGTTTGTATAACGTTTTGGTGATTTAATCTTTCTAATAAATCTGCATTTTTAGAAGAGCGTTCTTCACCTTCTTGAATGATTTCGTCGATAATTGGATTGAAATGATCAACCAAATGACACAAATTATTCATTCCAGTTTTGTGAATTGCTTCAGCGTCTAATCCGCCTTTCAAAGCGCCACATTTAGAGTGTCCTAAGACAACAATCAATTTAGAGCCAGCCACATTTGTTCCAAATTCCATCGAACCTAAAATATCTTGATTAACGAAATTACCAGCAATTCGTACACTGAAAATATCTCCTAAACCTTGATCGAAAATTAGTTCCGCAGAAGTACGGCTATCAATACAGCTCAAAACAACCGCAAACGGCCATTGTCCCTCTCTTGTATCATTCACTTGCGAAAGTAAATCTCTGTTTGCTTTTAAGTTTTGAACAAATCTTGCATTTCCTTCTTTTAAAAATTCTAACGCTTTCTCTGGAGTTGTTGTCGCTTGAGTTTCTGATGTATGTGCTTTCATTATATTTAATTTTATTGTGTGTGTTTTAATTTTTATATGTTTTTTACAGATTAATGAGCCCCGGCAACCAACACGTAACCAAAAAACTCTCTGAATGATGGGGGATTATCGACTGTTCCACGTTCGGAAATTAGTCGAATATTAATGTTATTATTTTTTGCTTTGACTTTAAATTCATCTAAATATTCAATAATATCATAATCTAAAATTCGTGTTTTACGAACATCTAATTCAAGATTAGAACCAGGTTTCAAACCATCTAATTCTTTTACAATTGCACCGCGGTTTACAAACGTTACCTCCTCAGCAAAATTCATATGGAAAACATTTCCTTCTTTCACCAACATTACGTGCGAGTTGTTGTACGATTTGATTAACGAAACCACTACACCAACAATAAGACCAATGATGATACCTTTTAATAAATCTGTTGCCAAAATTGCAATAACTGTTACTGCGAACGGAATTAACTGATCTTTTCCTAATTTTTTCATATCTAAGAATTGTTTGGGATTACCTAATTTGTATCCAATAACCAATAGGATAGAGGCTAAAACCGCATTTGGAATTAAATTTAAAAACATTGGAATAGAGATTACACTCACTAATAATAAAACACCGTGCGTAATTGTAGAAAGTTTTGTAAGTCCGCCACTCATTGCATTTGCAGATGAACGTACAATAACTTGCGTAACAGGTAAACCTCCAATTAAACCAGCTAAAGAGTTTCCGACACCTTGTGCAATCAATTCTCGATTTGTAGGTGTTTGACGCTTTAAAGGATCTAATTTATCAGTTGCTTCTACAGATAATAAAGTCTCTAATGATGCTACAATTGCGATTGTAAATGCCACTTGCCAAACCATAGGATTTGTTAATCCAGAGGCGAAATCGGGCATAGTAAATTGTCCTAAGAAATCTGAAACACTTTCAGGAACAGGAACTTTTACTAATAAATTGTGATCGATAGAAAATACTTCGTGGTTGGTATCACCAATTGTAACTTGGTACAAAATACCCACTAATACAGCTACTAATGATCCTGGTAATAATTTGAAAAAGTTTGATTTTTTTCCTAAAATATTATCCCAAACAATCAAGATAAATAAAGAGATTGCTGTAATAATAATGGC
This sequence comes from Empedobacter sp. UBA7611, assembly GCF_002484365.1. Taxonomy (NCBI): domain Bacteria; kingdom Pseudomonadati; phylum Bacteroidota; class Flavobacteriia; order Flavobacteriales; family Weeksellaceae; genus Empedobacter; species Empedobacter sp. UBA7611. Next base: position 40,626 of record NZ_DLJR01000047.1, on the reverse strand, counting down.
TCCTGGCGTGATAAAATCTAAACTAAAATTACTAAAACTAAATGTTTCTGTATAGCCTAACGCTAATGGAATTTGTTTCAAGAAAATTGAAATACCAATCGCACATAACATTCCTTTAATCACCGAAGATGGAAAGTAATAACCAATAACTCCGGCTTTTAGAATACCTAGTAATATTTGAAAAATTCCGGCGATAACAACCGCGACTAAAAATAGTTCGTAAGCACCCAAATCTGTAATAGCAGTTAATACAATAACGACCAAACCAGCCGCAGGACCAGAAACACCAATTTGAGATTTAGAAATAAGACCAACAACAATTCCTCCTACAATTCCCGCAATAATTCCGGCAAATAAAGGCGCACCACTGGCCAACGCAACACCTAAACATAAAGGCAATGCAACGAAAAAGACAACAATACTCGCAGGTATGTCCTTTTTCCAATTTTGAAAAAGATTCATAATAGTTTTAAAATGAATTATTTAATAATTTGAAATGATAAAAATAAATTTGCTATCCATTCAATAGATTTGAATAGGATGATGCAAAAAATCAATTAAAAAATTAAACTAATTCTGGAGGTGGAGTTGTCACACCATTATCTAAAGATGCATATGCATTAGAATGATGAAAATCCGAATGTGTAGTTTGTTTCACATTAAAAAATGTAAACAATTTTATTTCGTGGAAATAATGTATTTTTTCTGTAATTTCGCTCGAAGAATTTTTCTGATTATTTTCTTCTTCAGTTGAAGTTTGAGAAAACAAAGCTTTTTGATCATTGTCAGAAGAATCTTTTTCGTCTTGCTGCTCCAATCTCATCTGATAATCCATATAGCCCGCCAACCCTTGCATGTTCGTACTGAACACCAAAAGAAGCGTGAAAAAAATTCCGATGCTATGTTTTATCAGGTAGTCTTTCATTATGTCACAAAAATATATTTTAATTTTTAATTACAAAATAGAGAACATCATTTTTAATAAATATTTATCATTTTATTTTATGACGCTTAACAATGTTTATTGATTTTAAATATTGTCTAGATATAAAATTGATATCATAAATCATTTTTACTCAATTTTTTTAAGAATAAATTTGCAAAAAGTTAAATTTTGAGAAAGTATATAAGTGTAATGTTTTTAGTTGCTTTGGTTGCAACTACTTTCGGGCAAGGAAAAAATAATAAAGGTAAATTTTATGTTTATTGGGGTTGGAATCACGCGCAGTATACAAAATCAGATATTCAGTTCAAAGGAGATGGATACGATTTTACGTTAGATAATGTAGCAGCTCATGACCGTCAAACTTCTTTTGGAATCAAGTATTTCAATCCAAGTTCTATGACGATTCCGCAATATAACTTCCGTTTAGGTTACTTTGTTTCGGATAATTGGAATATCTCTTTCGGGATTGACCACATGAAATATGTGATGGATCAAGACCAAGTTGTAAAAATGAATGGTCACATCAATACAGGTTCAGATTACGATGGAACATATAATAATGTCGATCAAAAATTAACAGAAGATTTCTTAACGTTTGAACATACAGATGGTTTGAACTATGCTAATTTAGAGGTTCGTCGTTTTGATAATATTCAACATTTTCCAATTACAAAAAACGGAAAAGGAATCGATGTTAACGTAACAGCTGGTTTGGGAGCAGGGATTTTATATCCACGTTCTAACGTAAAATTGATGGGTAACGAACGTTATGATGAGTTTCACTTAGCAGGTTTTGCTACAGCTGCAATGGTTGGGATCAACTTTACTTTTTGGGATTATTTCTTTGTACAAGCCGAATTAAAAGGTGGATATGCTAATTTGAGTGATATTCGTACAACTGCAAACAAAGCGGATAAAGCAAAACAGGATATTGTATTCTCTCAACAAAATTTAGTTTTTGGAGCAATTATTCCAGTTTTTACTCATAAAAATAAGTTAAACTTTTAATTAAGTGGTTTAATATAAAATATATAGCCTAAATTTAAGAATCGATTAGACGATTTGAAAAAATTATTAGCGGAGACATCATTTAAGTACAATTTGTACTGGATGATGTCTTTTTTTATTTATAAATTTTACCTTTCTCCATAAAGAATTGTTACTTTTACAATTATTTAGATTTGAAATTAACATGAATAGATTTTCTGTATTAGTCGCAAGTATCTTGATATCGACAACAGCAATGGGACAAAAAGTAATGACGCCAGAACTTCTTTGGCAAGTAAAAAAAGTAGCTCCAGTTGGAGTAACAAAAGATCAAAAAAATCTGATTTATAAAGTAACTTCTACTAACGTAAAAACACAAGAAGACACATCGAAAACATATATGATTTCGTTGGCAGGAGGAAAAGCTTCGGAAATCGAAGATTATAAAACGCTTTTGGCTGATGAATCGTTGAATAAATCTCAACAATATAAAGCAGAAACTGATAAAGTTAAATTACAAAAGGTTTTTGGTTCTGATTATTATCCAGAAATGGACAAATCGAATGTGCAGATTTATAACGAATTAAATTACAGACATTGGGATACTTGGAATGATGGTAATTACGATCATTTATTTGTATCAGAAAATAAAGAAGGTTCGACTAAAATTGATGTTTTAAAAGACGAACCATATTCTGTATCAGAATTTGTTTGGACGCCAGATGGAACAAAAGTTTTGTATGTTTCTAAGAAGAAATTCGGAACAGATTACGCATTAAGCACAAATACAGATATTTATCAATACGATTTAGCAACGAAAACGACGAAAAATATCACAGAAGGAAAAATGGGTTATGACAATACACCAAGTTTTTCTTCTCAAGGAGATTTTGCATTTTTGAGCATGGAGCGCGATGGTTACGAGGCAGATAAAAATGACTTAATCGTTCGTCGTGGTGATATCGAAATGAATATTACAAAACATTGGGACGGAACCGTACAAGGTTATAAATGGAGCAATGATGGTAACAAAATTTATTTCAATGCGCCAGTAGGAGGAACAATTCAATTATTTGAGGTTGATGTAAACTTCAAAATGAGAAAAATGCCTTTCATCAAACAAATTACAAAAGGTGATTTTGACATTGCAGACATCAAAGAAATTGTTGGTAATAAAGCAATTGTTACAAAAACAGATATCAATCACGCAGCAGAAATTTATGTAGTTGATTTAAAATCTGGAGCATTAACACAATTAACAAACGAAAACAAAGACATCTTTGATAATATTGCGTTGAGTGATGTAAAAGCACGTAAAATTAAAACAACAGACGGAAAAGAAATGTTCGCATGGGTAATTTATCCGCCAAATTTCGATCCGAATAAAAAATATCCAACTTTATTATATTGTCAAGGTGGACCACAATCAGCTTTAACTCAATTTTATTCTCCTCGTTGGAATTTCCAATTAATGGCAGCACAAGGGTATATTGTAATTGCGCCAAACCGTCGTGGAATGCCAGGTCATGGAGTAGAGTGGAATGAGCAAATCTCTAAAGATTGGGGAGGACAAGTAATGCAAGATTATTTGGCTGCGATTGATGATATCTCGAAAGAATCTTATGTAGATAAAGATCGTCTTGGTGCTGTTGGTGCATCTTACGGAGGATATTCTGTTTATTATTTAGCAGGTATTCACGAAGGTCGTTTCAAGTCTTTTATTGCACATAATGGTGTTTTCGATTTGAAATCGATGTACGGAACTACAGAAGAAATTTTCTTTACAAACTGGGATGCTGGTGGTGCTTGGTGGGAAACAAATAACAAAGCTGCGCAAAAAACGTACTCTAAATTTGATCCAAGTAGTACAGAATTAGTAAATAAATGGAATACGCCAATGTTAATTTATGTTGGAGGTCATGATTATCGCGTGCCAATGGGACAAGGACAAGAGGCTTATCAAATTTTACAATTGAAAGGAATCAAATCTCGTTTTATTTATTTCCCTGAAGAAAATCACTGGGTGTTAAAACCACAAAATTCTGTGATTTGGCATACAGAATTTTTCAAGTGGTTAAAAGAAACATTGTAATTCATTTGATTTATAAATCATAACTATAATTTAAAAGTGCAATTTCTATAGAAATTGCACTTTTTTTATTTCTTTGAAAATCAATGACAATATCTAATAAACGAACCAATTATTTTTTTAAATTTTGTAGAGTAGAATAATCGTTGTAAATTCAAAAACATAAGTCAAAACCCAATTTATGAGTAAGGATAATAACAAAATATATTTTTCGAATAGCCCATTTACAAACGGACACAAAGTAATAGATTTTGTTTGGAGTGCTCGCCTTGATGAAAATTTTGACCTTTGGATGGATCTTCATTTAGAGTCAGATAATTATGACGAAGAAGAAGAATATAAAGATGATTTGGATGAAATAGATGACATTTCTGAAGAGAATGCCGAAAAGCAACTTTGGATTAATTATGATCACGCAATCATCTCGAGTACATATTGGAACAACAAAGGGATAAAGATAGACAATGATGCGCAATTAGATTTTAATCAACTCAATAAAAAAACATTCGAAATTGATCCTCTTCCAGTAAATCTTGACGAGTCAGAAAATCTTGCTTTTGGTATTTCAATGTTAGGTAATGACACGGTTGCTCAGCACGAAATTACGTTTTTAGATACAGAAGAATTTGGTGTTTTTGACATCAAATGGAAAGGAAAAATAGCCAATACTTATTTAGGAGAAACCGATTTTGATTATGATTTTTATGTCTATATGAAGAACATAAAATTTAACGGAATTAAAGTTCATCCATCGTTAGAAAAAGAAAAAGTTACAGCATTTTTTGAGAAAAGTTTAACTCATTTTAATGATTTCGAATTAGTAGATACCGATGAATTAGAGTTAGAAAACTATATTCTGAAAATTAAAAGACAAGAAGATTAAAAAATAAATTTACCTTAGATTCATAATTACACTCCTAAACCATTTATATGATCAACCAAATCATCAAAAATTGTGAAGACGAAGAAATTCAGTTTCTCAACGAAATTCAACCTTTTGGATATTTGATAGGAATTCATAAAAATTCGCATCAAATTGAATTTTTTTCTCAAAATATTGATGAATTATTTAAAATTTCTACTGAAAAGATATTAAGCCAACATATTAATCAACTTCATGATTTTGAGCTTGATTTTGATGAGGTTTTGAATTTAGAACAAGGTGAATTTTACCGAACTAATACAAAAGTTAATTCAAAAACCTACCATTTAACAGTTTATCATTTTGATGAATTGATTTATTTGGAGTTAGAAGAATTAATTATTTTAGAAAACAGATTAGCTTATTATAATTTTTCTGAACAAATCCTGTACTCTAAGTCTATAAGCTCAACTTGGGATAGGTTGATTTCATCTATCAAGAGTTTGATTCATTACGAGAGAGTAATGTTGTATAAATTTTTGGAAGATGGTAGTGGCGTTGTTATAGCGGAAGAAAGTGATAAGGGATTAGATTCTTATATGGGGTTGCGTTTTCCAGAATTTGATATTCCTAAACAAGCACGTCAACTGTATTTAAAGAAAAAAAGCCGTTTGGTTGCAGATGTTGATAGTAAAAGAATCATTTTAATTAGTAATGAGAATTATCAAAAAATAAACTTGATGTACTCTTCTGTTAGAGCACTTTCTCCGATACATCTACAGTATTTACGCAATGCTAATTGTGAAGCAAGTTTCTCTATTTCTATTGTAATTAACGAAAAATTGTGGGGAATTGTAGCATGTCAGAATTCCAAGCCAAAATTTATTCCAAATCAAGTTCGTTTGCAAACTGAATTATTGACGCGTCAAGCAAGGTTGACTTATGTGAATTTTAAATCAACTGAACGATTAAAGTTCCAAAATCATTTTAACGAAACAGCGATTAAACTGAAAGAAAATCTTTTAACGGAAGAAAATCTTCAGCAATCAATGAACAATAATCTAAAAGAGGTTCTTAACCTTACAAAGGCAGATGGGATTGCGTTGGTTAATTTTGACGATGTTTTTGTAGAAGGCGAAACGCCAGATAAAGAAGAAATTTTGAGAATAAAAGAATGGGCATTTAAAAGAAACTCAGCACGTTTATTTACCTCGAATACTTTTTATCTAGATTATGGACAAGAGATTAGGCTTAGTCCAAGTTCGGCTGGTGTAATGTTTTGTTTTCTAAATCAAACTTACGAACATTTTATTATTTGGTTCAAAAAAGAACAAGTTCAAACCTTAGATTGGGCTGGAGAACCAAGTAAAATTAAAAATGTAGATGTTATAAATGGCGATGAAATACATAGTTTTTCTCCTCGAACTTCTTTCAAAATTTGGCAAGAGAATATTAAGAATAAATCGTTTATTTGGTTAGATAAGGAGAAATATGTTGCCAAAGAAGTAATAAAGTTAATTATAGAAACACTTCATTTACAATCATTCAAAATTCATAGTTTATATGAGCAATTAAAGGAAATAAATGACGAATTAGACTCGTTTACCTATACAGTTTCTCACGATTTACGTACACCTTTATCGGTGATGAAATTGAATTGTCAGATGCTTCAAAGAAGTTTGATAGATGATGAAATTAAAAATGATCGATTAAAAAGTGTTATTGAAGAAATTGATCGAATGACACAAATGATGCAGGATCTTTTGGCGTTGAGTAAAGCTAAAAAATCAGAAATTGTATTGTCTACAATCGAAACAAAACCAATCATAGAAAAGATTATACACGATGTTTTATTGTATTATAAAACTAATGATACACAAGTTGTTGTAGAAGAAATACATAATGTTTTGGGGGATAAAACGATGTTTTATGAGGTTTTTCTGAATATTATTGGTAATGCAATAAAATATTCTTCCCAAGCACAACATCCAATCATAAAAATATGGTCCGAATTGAATGAAGAGGAGGTTATTTTTAAAGTAAAAGATAACGGAATCGGAATAAAACAGGAAGATTACAACAAGATGTTTAAGCTATTTAGCAGAATGTCTAACACAGGAAATATCTCTGGAAATGGTGTAGGGCTTTCTATTGCGCACAGAATGATGGATAGAATGAATGGTGGTATATCTTTTGAAAGTAAAGTGGGAGAAGAAACAACTTTTATATTAACATTTAAAAAAATCTAACAAATGCTATCTGATTATTTAAAAGAAAAAACAGCGGTTTATCACAAAGAAATTGAAGATAAATTAGAATCGAATAAATTGTTTAACAGCACATTTACAGATAAAAATTATTATAAAATGTTGCAGGTTAATCATATTTTTCTAAAATCGTATGAAGATTCTATTAAAGAATTTTTGAATGAAAAAGACTTAGAAAATTTAGCCTTAACAAAACTCAATAAATTGTCTTTGATTCAACAAGATATTAACGAGTTGGGCTTAGAAGAATTGAATATACCAAAACAATTCGAATTACAAAATAGAGCCGAAGCAATTGGAGCTTTGTATGTGATAGAAGGTTCCATGCTTGGCGGAAATGTTATTGCAAAAACACTGAAAAAGTATCCATTTTTAGAGAATAAAAGTTTCAATTATTTTGGACATTATGGTGAAAACCTTGGTCAAATCTGGAAAACTTTTATTGGTTATATCAATCAAGAATTTACAACAGAAGAAGAGCAACAACAAGTTTTTGAAGGAGCTAAAAAAGCCTACGAAGATTTGATAAGTTTTGCTTAACATATTATGAAACTGGTTTATTTATAAATCAGTTTTTTTATTGTTTTTCATGAAGATTTGACATTTTTTTAATTCATTCTAAGTATAAAACTTTCTAAATTAGAGGCATGAAAAAATCAATACTTAGTATATTTTCTGCAATTGTTTTAACGTTCTCTGTTACAGCAAATGCGCAAGAAATCGAAGAACAAATCGTAATCGAAAATCGTGTGAATGATGCTAAACAACAAGATAAACCTTATGTTATCTTGATTTCAGCAGATGGTTTTCGTTATGATTATGCTCAAAAACATGAAGCTAAAAATCTATTAGCTTTGGCTAAAAATGGAGTGAAAGCAGATGCTATGTATCCGTCTTTTCCTTCGGTTACGTTTCCAAATCATTACACAATTGTAACTGGTTTGACGCCTATTCATCACGGTTTGGTGGGGAATAATATGTTAGATAGAGAAGTTGGTGATCGTTATTCATTGGGAAATAGAAATGCGGTTATCAATCCGAAATGGTACGGAGGAACGCCAATTTGGAATCTTGCAGAGCAGAACAAAATGTTAGCTGCTTGTTACTATTGGCCAGGTTCGGAAGCGCCTATTAATGGTATGTTTCCAACGTATTCGTACAAGTATTCGGAGAAATCACCAATTGATTACCGTATTCAGCAAGTGGTTAATTGGTTAGAATTACCAGCTGAAAAACGTCCACATTTGATTACGTTTTATTTTCCGGAAGTAGATCACGCAGGACATTCTTTTGGACCTGATGCGCCTGAAACAAAGGAAGCTGTACAGTTTGTAGATCAATCAATCAAGAAATTGAATGATGAGGTTGCAAAAACAGGTTTGAAAGTGAATTTTGTGTTTGTTTCTGATCACGGAATGACAAGAATTGATGACGAAAATCCATTGAAATTGCCAATTAAAATTGATGAATCAAAAGTACAAGTTGCTTCGAATGGTTCTTATGTAAGTCTTTTTGTAAAAGATAAAAATGATATCGAATCAATTTACAAAGAAATAAAAGCGGTTCAGAATAATACGTTCGAAGTGTATAAAACAACAAATGTTCCATCTAAATATCATTTTGATAAAAAGAATGATCGATATAATCGCATTGGAGATATTATTTTGATTGCACATTCGCCAAACTATTTTTCAAACAAGAATGCGCCGAAAGGTTCGCATGGTTTTTATGTAAAAGAAACGCTAGAAATGAAAGCGACTTTTATGGCTTGGGGACCAAATATTAAGTCTGGTAAAGAGATTAAAGTTTTTCCAAATACAGAAATCTATCCAATGCTTGCGAAGATATTAGGTTTACCAATTCAAGAAAAAATTGATGGAACAAATCAATTAGCGAATAAAATTTTGGTGAAATAATTTAGATTTACGCAAAATATAAAGCCAACTTATTACGAGTTGGCTTTTTTTGTTATGATTTATAATTCCATAAGTTTTGAGATTGATATTTCTCGATAAGAAGTTCTTCTATTAAATTTCTTAAAGAGTTAGGAGTTGTTTCTATATATTTGAAGTAAACATCATCTTCTAATTTTATTCGTTCAAATTTAGATTGAGTTCCTTTTCCAATACCAAAAAAATGAGCTTTAAGTCTTGATTTAAAATATTTTCCGTTACTTTTCCCTATATATTTTAAAATATATTCATTATTCTTTTTTATGTAAATAAAATAGATAATTCCATTTGTACGATTAATTTTTAGAGAATTTATATCTATTTTATTATAAAATATAGATTTTTTTAAATCTTCTAATGAATCTTTTAATAATTGATCTATGATATTTTGAGAAAGAGTTACTCCCATTTTTATGTAAATTAGTTATTGTATTTTACAAATTAAGGATATTTAATAAAAAAATCCCCAACAAATGTTGAGGATTTTGAATTTATTTTTTCTTGAAATTCAGATTTGATATAATAATCGCAAAAATAATAACAGCTATTCCTGTCCATTGTATCGCGAGAACTTGCTCGTGTAAAAGGACAAAAGCCATAGTTACGGAAACGGGTAATTCTAACGAAGAAACAATACTTCCCAAACCTAATCCTGTGTGCGGAAAACCTTTGTTTAAAAGAATAGGAGGTAACACAGTTCCGAAAATTGCCAACGGTAATCCCCAAGTGTAAAAAATGCTAAAATTGAATGCATGAATTCCATTTACATCACTCGAAAAATTGTTGTAAAAGCTCATTAAACCATCAAAGTAATAAGGTCCGATTTGGCTAAAAAACAAAAATAAAGACACAATAATAGAACCACCAAAAAGCATCCACAAACTTTTTTTGTAAGCTGGCAAGTAATTGGCTAAACTATTAGATGTAAACATAGTAGCTGTAAAAGAACAAGCTGCTAAAAATCCCCAAAACAATCCTTTAGGATTTAATTCGACTTCTTGATTGATTAAATTTGTCGCCAAAACAGTTCCAAATAATACCAAAACCATTGCAATTAATTTTTTGGCAGAAGGAAATTGTTTACCCAAAATACTCTCAACCAAAATACTAATCCAAACCGTTTGCATCAACAATACAATTGCGATTGATACATTGATATATTGTACCGCTAGATAGTAAAATAAACTTGTGAAACCTAACGAAGTTCCAGCAAGAACCAACCTTTTTTTATCTTTTTGTTCAATCTTTGGTAAATCTTTTTTACTCATCATAAATAAGTTGATGATTCCCAAAATCAAAATTCCTAAAACAAACTGCGAGGTCGTTACCTCGGCAGTCGTATAGCCTTGATCGTATGCAATTTTTACAAATGTTGCTAACATTCCGTAGAAACTAGCGCCCATTGCAACGAACAAAACTCCCTTCAAAATACTTTTATTTTCCATAATTTTTTACGCAAAAAAACGGCCTGATTAAATTTAAAATCAAGCCGTGCAAGTTACTTTATTTTTTCTAACTAAAAAAGTCCGTTAATTTCTCCTTCTATTTTATTGAAAATGAATCCTAAATCTTCTTTATTTTCAACAAAATCTAAATTATCCACGTCGATTACCAACACTTTTCCTTCTTTATAATTCGATATCCACTTGTCGTATTTCTCGTTTAGACGATTCAAATAATCAATACTAATCGAGTTTTCGTAATCGCGACCACGTTTCTGAATTTGCGAAACCAATGTAGGAATAGAAGCTTTAAGATAAATCAATAAATCTGGTGCTTCTACAAAACTTGTCATCAAATTAAAAACACGCAAATAGTTGTTGTAATCTCTTGTAGACAATAATCCCATATCGTTTAAGTTACTCGCAAAAATATGCGCATCTTCGTAAATTGTACGATCCTGAATAATGTCTTTTCCGCTTTCTCTAATCTCTTTTACTTGATTAAAACGGCTTCCTAAGAAATAAATCTGAAGATTGAACGCCCATTTTTCCATGTCGTTGTAAAAATCATCCAAATACGGATTCATTTCTACATCTTCAAACTGAGCTGTCCAGTTGTATTGTTTTGCTAAAAGGTTTGTTAGAGTAGTTTTACCTGCTCCAATATTTCCGGCTATGGCGATATGCATTTTCCAATTATTTTAACGTTTGCAAATATACTAAAGCTTAATTTTCAAAACAAAATCTAAGCAAGCGACTCATAGAAAAATCTTTTTTTAGAAAAAAATTATTCCGATTGATTTATGATTTTTTATTCAATTATAAATTAAAAATAAATAAAAATTAGTAATTAATTTTAATTGATTAAATAGTTTGTTCTTAATTATTTGTATTTAAAATTGTATAAGAATAAATTTTATTTTCGACTAAAGTATAAAGATTTTTTTCGTTAAGCGCAAAACTTTTTACATTTTCTAAATCAATAAAAGTTGTCAAATTTTGATTGATAATATTTTTTGATATTAGTTTATTGTCATTTATATAGAAAATAACATCTTTATAAAAATAATAAGGTTGCTGATTGGTGTCAAATTCAAAATTAGATTTGAAATTTCCATAATCATCGTAAACATAAATTGTTTTTTGACCTTTTAAATACACTAAATTTTTGTATACATGTATTTTATCGATTGATTGATCATTATGCTTCAAATAGATTTGTTTTGACGTCAGAATTGGTTTTTGCAATTGATAATTATAGTAAACAATTTTATTCCCGATTAAATCATAAAACCAACAAAATTGTGTGTCAACAACTTTTAATGCAGCTGGCATGAAATCGTTTGATTTAATATTTACAATATCCTGAATAGGGTTCAAATCTTCATCTAAAATAGTGAGTTGATTAAAATTTGAATACACATAAGCTCGAAGCGGATTATTGACATCAACCGAAGTAATGATATTTTTAAGATTACTAATTTTGTTCTTTTTCGACTGAAATATTTTTTCAATTTTTGTGTCCGAAATCAAATAAATCGAATTATTTAGATCAGTATCAATTGATCTGATTGTCTTATTTTCAATCAAAACAGAATCTTTTAACTCAAACTTTTGAGCAAAAACAGTGATAAATATCGAAACAAAAATGATTGAAAGAATGGTTTTCATTTATTTGAAAATTACTTCATAACCAAATCTACAAATTGAGAGTAGGATTACCAAAATAAATATGTATCGAATAAATTTATTCCCTTTGTTGATGGCTAATTTTGCTCCAATAAAACCTCCTAAAGCGTTGCAAACAGCCATTGGTAAAGCTATTTTCCAAATAATTTGCCCTTTGATTAAAAATAAACAAATCGAACCAAAATTAGTCGCTAAATTAATCAGTTTTGCATTGGTATTAGCTTTCAAAAAATCCATGCCAAGAAGTGTTACGAATCCCAAAATAAAGAAAGTTCCAGTTGCAGGGCCAATAAAACCATCGTAAAAACCAACTGCAATACTCACAATACAACCATTGATAATCGCAATGTGGTAAGGAATTTTACGCTCGGTTGCTTGTCCAAAATCTTTCTTGAAAATAGTGTAAATGGCTAAAACAATCAAAATGATTAACAAAACAGGCTTCATAAAATCATTATTGATAACCGTTAACAATTGTGATCCTAAAAAAGCAGAAACAAATGCGCATATAGCCATAATCGTGAAAAGTTTCCAATCTATTTTTACCTTTTTTAGATATTGTGAAGTTGCTAAAGCTGTTCCACTAAATGCTGGAATTTTTAGCGTTCCGATTACTGTTGAAACAGGTAAATTAGGTAAAAAAGCAAGTGATAATGGCGTTTGTATTAATCCACCACCACCAACAATAGAGTCGATGAAGCCAGCGCAAAAAGCTGCCATGCATAAATAGAATAGAATCTCGATTTCCAAAACTGAAAAAATTTTGGCAAATGTAGAAATAGAAAAGGACAAAACCTTGGTTTTGTCCTTTCTAATTTTTTATAAGATGTATATTATTTTACAATAAACTTCACTGTTCCATAAGCACCATCAGCATAAGCTACGCGAGCATAGTATACACCAGCTTTTAATGCAGAAATATTAACATCTTTAGATTGTACTTCTGAAAGTTTTCTTCCTGTTAAGTCTCCAACCAATACGCTTTTTATTTCTTTGTTTGAAATAACATTAAGTGTACCACCGTTTACAACAGCTTTTAATTCAACTTTTGTTGCTGTTTGTTCTGTCGTCGCTAATGTACAGCCTGGAATATCATTTAATTTCAAAACTCCACCTGTTCCTTTTGTATCTGAAGTGTAATGACCAACCCAAACAGATTTACAATCGTAAGCTCCGATAAATAATCTTTGTTGACCATCATCAATCTTAGTCCAAGTTTTACCATTATCTTTAGAGTAAGCAGATCCTACACCTAATTCTGAAGCTGAGCTAAATCCTGTTGAAAGGAAGATTCCATTAGATCCAGGGATATATGAAATATCTCCATCATAATAACTATTTGATGACATAACATCCCAGTTAGCTCCACTATCTTCAGTGAACCATAATACAGCTGTATTATCTACTAATAATCCATATTTAGATGAAGAAAAGGACATGCTAGCACTTGAGTCTTCACCTGAAAAATCATCGACTGGAGAGAAGTAAGATTTCCATGTAGCTCCTCTATCATTTGTATGTAAAATTCTACCAGTATTTGAAGTTAACCATAAATCTTCTCCTAAAAATACTCTACCAGCTACGTATCCATATTCAGTACTAACTAAAGTTGAAGGAGCTGTGCCTAATGTACTCCAAGTATTACCTCCATCTGTCGTTTTGTACATTTCGTATTTACCGTTAATAGGATCTCCAATAACCAAACCATTATTTGCATCAAAGAAATGAATGATATTTCCGAAAGAACTAGTTCCAAATACTCCTGAAACTTTAGCCCATGATGTTCCGCTATTTGTTGTTTTCCATAAACCATTTGCAGCTCCAGAACCTGAAGCAGGTGCTGTTACAATAAATGCTGTTGTACCATTTACAGCTCCAACATCTGATATTAAAGCATTTGAAGGTAAATTAGATACTAAATTAGCTTTCCAAGTTGATCCTCCATTAGTAGTTACCCCTACATATTTAGGATATGTTTGAGTACCAGCCCCATCAAAATAAGTAATCCATGCTGTATTAGGATCTACAATAGAGTATTCTCTTGCTCCAAAGGATTGTAATGGAATACCACTATTTTGTGTTGTATAAGTTTGACCAAAAGATACAGCTACTGCTGCTATCGATAAAAGAGATAGTAATTTTTTTCTCATAATAACGTGTTAATTAATAATTAGTGATATGCTAAACTATGAAAAAAAAATTGCAAAAAAAAATAAAATAGTGACCACGAAGGGATTCGAACCCTTACTGTCAGAACCGGAATCTGATATTCTATCCATTAAATTACGCAGCCAAAAGTTTTGCAAATATAGATAAATAGACTATTTGAGCTGAATATTTTGTCTAAAATTTCGGTGTTGAGTTGCGGTAAAATAATCTCTGAAAATTTGATTGATTTCTTCATTGATTTTTGAACCTTTAATTCCAAGTTGTGGATAAATTTCAATGATAAATTGAGTGATTTTTTCAACAGTTTTTATTCCAAATGAATGAATTTTAGTTTCGATTTCTTCTGAAATAGGAGAGTTATTTGCTAATAAGTTTTCTATTGTTTTAGCAAACTCAATAGTTTTCGAAGTTGATTTAGTAACGAAATGTTCGAAATCTGTTTGTTTTTGGTAATGAATAATTTCTAAACTTTTTTCGATAAAATGTTCTGCCATTCCAAGATAATTTACCAATAAAGTTAAATCAGCAAAAATTCGGAAAGGTATTTTTTCAACCAAATCATCACTATAAAATTCATTATAAATAAAACTATAATCTTGATGAACGATTTCATTTTCTACTTCAAAACTATGAGAAGATGTTGCAACCATTCCCATTGATTTCCAGGTAGAAATTAATTTAACTTGAGATTGATTTAAAATAAATGACAAAAACTTTGGTTCACCATTTTCATCCAAAATCTCTTTTCCATCTTCGATTATTTTCGCATTTAATGTAAAATGAGTGAGATAAGGAGCGCCAGTTGCATAATGCCACAAACCGTTTATGATATATTTATCTCCAACTTTTTCAGCAGTTCCACCAAGCATTCCGCTTCCTCCAAAACACGTTTTTTGTGAAGAGAATAAATTAGAAGCAACATCAGGTTTTAGATTTCGAGAAAAATAATTTGCACCACTACAAAGCGTTATAAACCAACCTAAACTTCCGTCAATTTTAGCAACAGATTGTAAAACTTTTAATCCTTCGGAAAAATGTAAACCAAGTCCATTGTATTGTTTAGGAACCCAAATATTCAACCAATTTTGAGTGTAAATATGATCGAGAACTACTTGATTAAACGATTCTTTATTTAATAATTGTTGTCGAAGTTTGGGAATATCAAGCATTTTTTTCATTCAAAATTTTTCTCCAATTAAAATATCCAGAAATCGCTACGCAGAATAAAATCAACGATAAAATAGCGTATAAATACAAATCTTTGTGAATCATTAATGGAATTGAAATAATGTTGCTAATATTCAACAAAATCCAATTTTCGAGTTTACGTTTTGCCATTAACCACATACCTGCCCAAGCAAATGCGCTTACGATTGAATCCCAAATTGGTACATCAGAATCGGTAAAATGTGTAAGTGCTAAATAAAAAATGGTAAAACTACTCAAAACAATTCCTGTTACAATTCCCCATTCTTTTTTGTTGGCTGTTGAAATTTCAATTTCGTGTTTTTGTTGTCCAAATTTCCAATACAACCAGCCATAAATGCTCATTACTAAATAATAAATATTAAGTGTGAATTCGGCATATAGCTTAGAATTGAACATGACGAAAAGCGATAATGTAATTCCTGCAATTCCAAATAAATAATTTTTTGGATTGTTGAATCTCGCCAATACGACTTGAAAAATAGAAAAAGTGACACCCAGCCATTCGAGCCAAGTTGTTTGTAAAATAATTTCCTTCATCATAATTTGTTTTGATGAGGAGATAGAAGTTATTGCTAACATCAATTCCTCCGCCAGCATTATCTGGATCAGGTATAGAACAAAATTGTTCTTGGGTATATTCTCAGCTTTTTAGCACCCCATTGAATGACAAAGATGATAATATCTATATAAATAACCTAAAAATATTAAGAATTAAGTTTAAATTATTCTTTAAGTAACTCAGGACGTTTAGATTTTGGTAAAGTTAAGATGACTAAATTGTAAGAATCTTTTATCCATTCTTTGATTTGAGAATCTTTTACATCTTGATGAATTTTAACGGTATTCCAATGCTTTTTGTTCATGTGATAACCAGGAATTACAGCTTCGAAAGTTGCGCGTAATTCGATTGCGTTATCTGGATCACATTTGATATTTACAGAATCAAAATCGTCAATATCGCAAAGGCAAAACATTTTTCCAGTGATATAAAAAACCAAAGTAGTTTGATCAAAAGGAAATTTTTCTTCGACTAATGGAAGTCCTAAACAAAACTCTCTTAACTCTTCGATATGCATAAATATTTTTAGTGAAGATACAAATAAAACGAAAACGACCTTAATTACAAGGTCGTTTTCTATTAAATGTGGAATGTATGCAATTAATTTACATCCCACCAAACACGCGTGTTGATGTTATCTGGTCCCATTTGTTGAAGTGCATTTTGATAGCCTTCTGGATTATAATTTCTAACACTTGTTGGATAAAGCATACGACGAGGCATTTTTTTATCATTCAACATGGTAGAAGTTGTCGGTAATTTTGGAAAACCAGTTCTTTTATATTCAAACCATTGTTGGTAATCTGTAAAGAATAAAGCAAAATATTTTTGATCGATGATACGTTCTAACGTATTGTTGTATTTAATTTTTTCTTGCTCCATAAATTCAGCAGTTGGCTCGATATTCGTCCATAATTGTATTGCGGCTTTTACAGCTTTATCATAATGAGTTTTTGCATCACCAACTAAACCTTTTTGAGCCATTTCAGCTTTTATAAACTCAACTTCAGCATAAGTCATTAATGGAATTTTCATTGGAGCGACAACAATTGCATTGTTAGGAGATGACGGATTGAATTTGTAATCAGAACTATTTCCTTCGTAAGCTGCAGGAACTCCTTTGTAACCTAATGAAGAACCATCCAAATTAGAAGCTTTATTGACTAAAATTGGTAAACGAGGATCATTCGTTTCATTCATTTTATCTATAAAAAATGTTGTGAATGTTCTACTATCTCTATAATCTTGCGCTCTTGGCCAAGGAGATAAACTTGGTGCTAAACCAGAAATTTGTAAAATAGCAGATTCTGATTCACTTTCGAAAATAGGATAAGTTGTCGGATTATCAATTATTTTTTTAAGTTCTGTTAAGGCAGATGCATCACGATTCGAAATTCTTAATAATAATCTCATTTTAAGAGAATTTGTGAATTTTTTCCAACGTGTTATATTGATGTTTTTTTTACTACTTGGGAATAAAATATCGGTACCATATTTTAGACCTAGATTAGTTACATATAATTGATTTGCTTTCTCTAAATCATTTAATAATTGCTTATAAATATCTTGTTGTGTATCAAATTTTGGTTTTGTAATTCCTTCTTCGGCTTTGGCTGCTTGAGAAAAAGGAACATCGCCAAACATATCGGTTAAATTAGAAATAACTAAAGAACGAAGCGTTAATGCAATTGCTTGATAATTGACATCTCCAGCTTTTTGCGAAACTTTTAGCATTTCCTCCAAATTAACAAGATTTGTGTAGGCATTATTCCAAGTCGAATTTCCCGTTCCTGTTGTTACATCATATCTATGAAGCCCCATAGCATTGCTTGGAAAAGGGATGTGTACTTGCATTAATTGTGCTGTGATATCATAGTTTTTTAGAACATTATTTTCAGCCAAATCATAAAGAACAGGATTTAAAACAGAACCTGAATTAATTTCTGTGATTAAGTTTGGATCTTCATTTGCTTTCTCAAAATCGTTTGTACAAGAGAAAACAGTTGAAATTATAGTGAAGGCAAAAAATAGTTGAATTGAAATCTTTTTCATTTTAATAAATTGAATGTTGTAAATTATAATGAAGCTTTTAAGGTTACTCCATACGTTGCTGTTGACGGCATTTGTCCCATTTCAACTCCAGGTACATAAGTATTTCCATTTAATGATGCTGTTTCTGGATCGTATAAAGGAAAATCACTAATCGTGAATAAATCGCGTCCGTAAACTGTTAATGACAATGCTTGTAAACCTGTTTTTGATAATAATCTTTTAGGAAAATCAAATGTTAAACTCACATCTCTTAATTTTAAATATGAAGCTTCGAATGAATTAGATTCTACATTTGCACGACGATTATATTCAGCATAATAAGTTGCCACATCAGCTTTTGTTGTATTTGGAGAATAAGTTCCGTCAGAGTTTAAAACAACACCGTCACCAATAATAAAACCATCTTCGCGACCTGGTAAAGAATCTGCTAGTTTTCCTTGCTCCATCATTTTATGGTAACTTTGTGAATAGACAATTCCACCATATTGTCCGTCTAAAGTAAAACTGAAACGCAATGTTTTGTATTTGAATTCGTTTGTAAACCCTGCTCGCCATTTTGGAGTTGCATCGCCAACGTATTCTAACGATCCATTTTTAATAGGAACACCAGTTTTTTTGTCATAAATGATTTGTCCTGCTTCGTTTCTAACAAATTTTTCTCCATATAAAGCAGTTGAAGATCCACCGATTTTTGCAATTTGATAAACAGTTCCAGATTGACCAAGAATCATTTGATCATCTTCAATTCCATCGACCAAAGATTTTACTTTATTTTCATTTTTTGTCCAAGTTCCAGACATTTTCCAACTAAAATTATTATTTTTTATAGCTGTATATGAAGCGGCTATTTCGATTCCTCGGTTTTCTATTTCACCACCATTAACAACTCTCTTCGAGTATCCAGTTGTTATATCATTTGGCAATTCTATAATTTGATTTTCTGTACTTTGTTGATAAATAGTGAAATCTAAGCTTAGTCTTTTCTTGAATAATAAAGCTTCAAAACCAGTTTCCCAAGCTGTGGTTAATTCTGGTTTTATATCTGGGTTAAATAATCTATTTTGTACAATTGAAGATCCTGCAAAATCGCTTTGATCATAATATTTATTTGTCCAGCCAGGAGTTCCTCCATTACCTACTTTTGCAAATGATAAACGATATTTCAAGTAATTAATAGGTCCTTTTATTTTAAATAAATCTGATAAGATAAAACTTGAAGAAACTGAAGGATAAAAGAACGAACTGTATTTAAGTGCTACAGAAGAATTCCAGTCGTTACGTCCTGTTATATCAACGAAAATCATATCTTTCCAACCAAATGAAGCCATTCCATATAATGAATTTTCTTTTAAATTCGAATCATACGTTCTTGCAAAAGAAGAAGTTAATTTATTCGAAAGTTTATAAACTCCAGGAGATGCTAATCCATCTATCCAAGCGGTTAAATTTCTGTATTCGTAATTTTTTCTATTTCCTCCAACATTTGCATTGAAACCAAAATCTCCCCATTTATCAGTATAAGTTAATAAGAAATCGATATTTGTTTCAGTTTTAGAAACATCTTGTCTTTTATAATAACCTTTTGGTGTACGATTCATATCAAATGGACGTTTCTGTTCGCGCAATTGTGTATACGTATTAATTGCAGGACGTAACATTAAGCTTAATTTATTGCTTAACTTAAAATCTGCTCTAATATTTCCAACAATCTGATTACTACTCATTGGATTAACAGCTTCGTAAGCAATTGCATAAGGATTGTCCATGTATGAACTAAATGGGCGAATCATTTTTACTCCATTGAAATCCTTTTTCCAAATTGGTTTGTACCAATTTAAATTTACGTTTGGATTTTGGAAGATCATAAAATAAGCAATAGATCCGTTATTGTAACCAGTTCCTGGTAAATTATCACTTGTTTTGCGAGTATAGTTTAAGGCAGTCGAAACTTTGATGCGATCACTCACTTGATAATTTCCATTAATAGCTGCAGTATAATTTTCGTAGCCTGTATTTGGCATAATCCAGCTATTTTTCTGATGTCCAATAGAAGCTCTCATACTTCCTTTGTCATTTCCACCAGAAAGTGTAACTGCATTACTGAAAGTGAAACCAGTTTGCCAAAACCCTTTTCTATTATCTTTATACGCACGCCATAAAGTTCTTTCAGCCCCTTGTTTTTCTAAAGTTGGATCATATTGAAAAAATGATTGTCCGTCAAATTTTGGACCGAATGCAGAAGAAGTACTTCCTGTATTTGGTCCATCTGCTGAGGTTTGATATGAGTAATAAGGATTGCCGTTTTTATCGAAACTTTTTCCAGTTCCTTGACCATATTCATATTGAAAATCTGGCCAATTGTTAATAACGTCAATAGCTACAGTTGATTTATATTCTAAACCTAATTGTTTACCTTTTTTACCTGATTTTGTTGTTATAATTAAAGCTCCATTTGCAGCTTTGTTTCCATAAAGAGCCGCTGCAGAAGGACCTTTTAAAACGGTTACACTTTCGATATCTGCTTGATTGATGTCAGAAATACCGTTACCAAAATCGATAGGTGAATCATCGCCCATGTAAGCAGTATTGTTTCCAGAAGAAGTCATTTCTGTACTCATTGGAACACCATCGATGACAATTAAAGCATAATTTTTTGATTGATCTATTGAATTTGCTCCGCGTAAAATAATTTGTTGAGAATTGATTGGTCCATTTCCTCCAGAAATAATATTAAGACCTGCTACTTTTCCTTTTAATCCTGAAGACCAGTTATTCGCTTCTGCTGTAGCAAGTTCTTCTGAACCTATATTTTGTTGTGCAAATCCTAATTTTTTCTACTCTCGCTTTATCCCTAAAGCAGTGACAATTACCTCATTCAGTTGGTTAGATTCTTCTTGTAAAGTAATTCTTATCTGAGAAATATCTTTCGGTGTGTATTCAATAAATTTGTGTTGAGATGAATTTACCAATAATGTAGGATGAGCAACATTTACTGAAACAAATTCGAAAAAACCATCTCCATCTGTAAATGTTTTAAAAGATGTTCCCTTGATGATAATTTCAACATCTGCAACTCCGAATCCATTTTGATCAACGATTTGACCTTTGATTGGATTCTGATCTTGAGAAATTGAATGATAATAATTTGTATGAATGTAAGTTTTAGCATTGGCGTGTAAACTTAAAAATCCACCAAGTAGAAGTAGTGGTAATTTTAATTGTTTCATAGCTGTAAATGTGAAATGTTTATGTGTTAAAAATTTTAACAAAACTAAATCTTCCGTTTGTGAAGTTGTTTAACTTAGGATTAAGAGATTTTTAAGTAAACATTACTGAAATAAAGGTCTTGATATTAATTTTACATTTGAGTAAAGGTTTATTGACTTTTATTTAACATGGATAAATTGTAAAATATTTTATTAAAAAAAGCCACTTCTTTTGAAGTGGCTCATTGACGTGAATAAAATGCTTTTATTTGATAACTTCGAAAGAAGATTTTTCTGTAAAAGTGTTTCCGTACAAATCGGTTGCGCGAACTTCAATTGGATAAGTTCCAACTTTTAGTTTATTCGGTAAACGAACTGACCAAATATGTTTCGAAATTTCTGGAGCAGAAGGTCTGTTACCAATATTTGTAATTTCTGCATTATCAATTTTCATGATGGTTTCCATATAATTGTAATCAACTGTTGGATCCCAATTCATCTCTTTCCATTCACCATTATTTACACGATATTCAACTTTATTTGATTCATGTCCCATAAAGAAATTAGCATATAAAAAAGCACGATTGCGTTTACCTTCTTTTACTTTTTTTGTGTGGTACAGGTCGATTTGTTTTTCTTTTGGTGAATTTGCAACTTTATAATCAAATTTATATTGATTACCATCTACATGTAAAAAAGCATAACCTTTTGGTGTACCATCACGCATCGTAGAGGCCGGAACTCCTTTTGCATCTTTCGGTCCCGAATACCAATCACCAGAAGTTGTTCCAACATTGTACTCGTGATGAGGTTTTTGTTGTTGCCAACCATCTTGATTTGCATAAAAAATCTGTTCTTGGAAATGTGTATGAGCAGACATCGAAACTGTATTTGGATAATCTTTTAACAATTCGAATAATTGATTTCTATCTTCTGGACGTGTGTCACGCAACGGAATATGAAATGCTAAAACAATTAAATGATCTTTTGGAACAAATTTTAAATCATTTTTGATAAACTCTAATTGATCAGGACGGAAACCTCCCCAATATCCTTTTCCATCACGAGGATCTGGATATAAAATATCATCTAAAACAATAAAATGTGCTTTACCGATATTATATGAATAATTATTTGGACCGAAATTTTTCTCGAACGTTTCATCCGAATATTGATCTTCTTTTGCATCATAATTCATATCGTGATTTCCCATAACATTGTACCAAGGTAAACCAACTTTCGAAACAGCTTTTATATAAGATGGATGCAAATTCAAATCATCACCAACCAAATCTCCTAAAGAAAGTCCGAATTCCATTCCTTTAATTCCTTTAACATCATCAATTACACCTTTAGAGAAATACTCGATTTCTTCTTCTGTATAAGCTTGAGGATCACCAAAAATTAAAGCCGAAAATTTTTCGTTTTCTTTTGTAGAAATTAAAGCAAAATCAATACTCTTTGGAGTATTTCCAGTAGGAGCAGAACCTGCATATTCTAATTTTGGAGAGCCATTAGGTTTGTTGATGTAGTAGAATTGTGGCTGATTGAATTCGTTTGTAGGAACTTTGTAATTTGTTGGTTTAATGACAAACAAAATAGTTTCGTTATCAATCTCGATTTGATATTCTCCTTTATCATTTGTCGAAACAACTTGTTTTCCGTTACTAATTTGCACGTTTGCCAAACGTTTTTCTGATTTATCGAATTTATTGTTTTGATTTTTATCTTCAAAAACAATTCCTTTAGCAAGTTGTTGAGCGTTGACAGAAGTATAAAAACTTCCAAATAATATCAGCGATAATACGATTTTTTTCATTGTGTGAATCTCTTGTTTTGTAGATGTTAAAATTCTATATTTTATGCGGTACTCGGATTAACACAACAATAAGTAAAGATTAAATTTAAGTAAATAAGAATAACATATTTTCAAATTTAATAATGGATGAATAATTGTCTTTGATTATTAAATATTCTAAATTTGTAACCGATTGCATTATGTTATGGAAGAGAAATTAAGCATGAGTTCACGACAAATTTTCATGCAAATTATAGGTTATGTAAGTTTTTCATTTATAGGTTATTTACTGATAGGTTTACCTTTGGCTATTCTACCTATTTTTATTACAAAAACATTAGGTTTTACTGAGCTTGTAGCGGGTATTGTAATTAGTTTGCAATATGTGACAACTTTTATATTGAGAGGTTATGCCGGAAAAATTGTAGATACAAAAGGTCCTAAACCAGCCGTTTTATTGAGTATGAGTTTGTTTATTTTAGCTGGAGTTTTATTATACTTTTGTTACTTCACAAGAAACAATCATTTTTTGTCATTAGCTATTCTTGTACTTGCGAGATTGGTTACTGGTGCAGCAGAAGGAATGGTAGGTGGAAGTCCGATAAACTGGGCAATTTTAAAAATTGGACAACAACATACAGCGAAAGCAATTTCTTATAATGGTGTTGCTAGTTATGGTGCATTGGCAATTGGAGCACCATTGGGAGTTATCTTAAATCAATATTTTGGACTTGGTTTTATTGGTTTGTTTAGTATTGTTTGTGCGATTATAGGTTATTTTTTAGCTAGAAATAAAGAGAATATATTAACTGCAGTTTCAAAAGTTCCGCAACCATTTATAAGTGTATTGAAAACAGTTGCTCCTTTTGGAATTTGTTTAGCACTTGCAGGTCTTGGATTTGGAGGAATTTCCAATTTTATAACACTTTACTACGACTTTTATAGTTGGTCGAATGCAGCTTTATGTTTAAGTGTTTTCAGTTTATTGTTTATTGCAGGACGATTATTTTTTAATAGTTCAATTAATACATTAGGAGGATTAAAAGTTGGAATTATTTGCATGATAGTCGAAACGATAGGTTTATTAATTCTTTTTAGTGCTCCGAATTCTTTTATCGCTCTTATTGGTGCAGGTATTACAGGAATTGGTTTTTCATTGGTTTTTCCTGCGATGGGAGTAGAGGCTGTTGCTTTGGTTTCAGATAATAGTAAAGGAGCTGCTTTAGCTGCGTATGGCTTGTTTATTGATATCTCATTGGGAATTACAGGTCCTCTAATTGGTGGTGTTATCAGTTTGTTTGGAATGTCAAACTTATTTGGTTTTTGTAGTTTGTTTGTGTTTATAGGATTATTGTATAGTTATTATTTACAAACAAAAAAAAATCGTTCAGAATTTAATAATTCCGAACGATAATATGAAAACATCTAATTTTAGATTCTTTTACGTAGTAAATTTTGCCTGTTCTGACATAATTTTTTAGTACTTGTTCTAACTCTTTTTCTAGTTTAGAATCAGGTGTAATTTTATGATTAAATCTAACATAAGAAATATCAAAAGCAGCACCAAAATTATGCGAACTATCGTTAGAAGAAGCATTTTTATTAATTCCTCTCAAACGATTTTGATCATGTAGCGTTCGTGTCATTGATGTAACAACGAAAAAATTTTGACCTGTTGCTTTTACAAAATCACTTGCAATACTTGTCAAAATATCTCGACCTTTTGGAATAAGATATGAATGACTATGCGTTAAATCTCCAACTCGCCAACCATAACCACGCTGTTTTATTTTAACCAATTTACCTTGATTAATGTACTTGTTCAACTTTTTATCACCATCAATTAGCTCAAGTTTATGAGATTTTGCGGCATTCAAATGCTGAACATATTCTTTAGAAGGTTCTATAACAACTCGTGATTGTGCGTAACCGAATAAAGAAGAGCAAATAAAAAAAGTTGTTAAAAATTGTTTCATGATTCAATTCTCTTCTGCAAAAATAGAAAAGAACTTTTATATATTACATTGTTGTTGATTTAAATTGATCAGGATTACGAACCGTTACATGAAAACAGTGTTGTCTATATTCTTTGATATAGTAAATTTTGCCATCATCTTGCAATTGTTTTAAAATTGCTTCTAAATTATCACGATGAGTTTTGCTATACGAATATTTATTATTGAATTTTGTATAAGACAAATCAAAAGAAGCTCCATAGTTGTGAGAACTTTCACCTTTTGCAGCATTGCTATTTACTCGTCTCAAACTTGCTTGACTTTCCTCTGAACGAGTAAGTGAAGTTACAGTAATTGTAGCATTATTTTCGTCCAAAAATTTTGAAGCAATTCGTTCTAAAACAGTTTTAGCTCTGTTATTTAAGAAAGCTTTACTGTGCGTTAATTTTTCAATTGTGTACCCATTTCCTTCCTCAGGAATAGCAACTAATTTTTTTGTAGCAACTAAACCTTCAATATCATCAAAACTCTTCACGATTGGAACGTTGAATGATTCTGCTGCCATTAAATGATCGTCATAAGTTACTTTTTTTGTAGAGATAGAAGTGGATGAAGAGGCAGAATTTTCTGCTAAAATGTAACTTTCTTGACTTTGAGCTGAAATAAATATTCCGCTAAAAAGACAAGAAAGGGCAATTAATTTTTTCATGTTTTAAATTATTACGCGACAAAATTAGAAGTTACAATTTAATAAAGACTTGTTAAAAATTATAATATTTAGGTAAACTTTTTTTAAAATTTTCTTAAATCTGTTCTCAAAATAGCATTGTTAGATAGATTGATAGAAATTTAAATTTCATCTCATTTGAACATAAAATATTCTTAAATATAAATTCTAATAGATTAAATCCTACTAAATTCGCTATTTTTGTACTTATTATTCATTTTTATTTTTAGACTATTTATAGAATGGCAAAAGTTAAAGTTGGAATGGTACAAATGACTTGTACTAATAACAAACAAGAAAATTTAAACAAAGCAATCGAACAAGTAAAAGTAGCAGCTGCAAAAGGCGCTCAAATTGTGTGTTTGCAAGAATTGTTTACCTCATTATATTTCTGTGATGTCGAAGATTACGACAATTTCGATTTAGCAGAATCAATTCCTGGACCATCAACAGATGCGTTATCAGTTGTAGCAAAAGAATTAGGAGTTGTAATTATTGCTTCTTTATTCGAGAAACGTGCGCAAGGTTTATACCACAATACAACAGCTATTTTAGATGCTGATGGACAATATTTAGGGAAATATCGTAAAATGCATATCCCAGATGATCCTGCGTTTTATGAAAAATTCTATTTTACTCCAGGTGATTTAGGTTACAAAGTTTTTGATACTAAATTTGGAAAAATTGGAGTGTTAATTTGTTGGGATCAGTGGTATCCAGAAGCTTCTCGTATAACAGCATTGATGGGAGCAGAAATTTTATTTTATCCTACTGCGATTGGTTGGGATACGACGCAAGACGAAGAAACAAATCAAGATCAATACAATGCTTGGCAAACAATTCAGCGTTCACATGCGGTTGCGAATGGAGTTCCGGTTATTTCTGTAAATCGTGTTGGTTTTGAGCAAGATGGAGCAATGAAGTTCTGGGGAGGCTCTTTTGCGACAAATGCGCAGGGAAAATTGTTGTACTTAGCAACGCATGATAAAGAGGAAACAGAAGTGGTTGAATTGGATTTGAACGAATCTGATTTCTTCCGTAAACACTGGCCTTTCTTAAGAGATCGCCGCATCGATTCTTATCAACCAATTACAAAACGTTTTATAGACGAGGATTAATGAAGAAATTATTTTCACTTATAGCATTGATAGGAAGTTTTGCATTTGGTCAAATAAAACCAATTCAGATTGATCCGATTAATAACAATTTATTTGTTTATCAAACATTCAATTCGTTTAATGGAGTTGAGTATAATGCAAATGGAATGTATTTGGTAACGAATAAAGGAATCGTTTTGTTTGATGTTCCTTGGCAGAAATCGCAATATCAAGAATTAAATGATATGTTGCAAGAAAAGTATAATTTGCCAGTTATCGCTGTGTTTGCAACACATTCGCATGATGATAGAGCAGGAGATTTAAGTTTTTATAATGATTTGAATATTCCTACTTATGCAACTTCTTTAACCAATTCTAAATTAAAAAAAGAAGGAAAAGCGACTTCGAAATTTGAGATTGAATTAGGAAAAACATACAAATTTGGTAATGAAAAATTTGTTGTTGAATATTTTGGTGAAGGACATACTTCTGATAATGTTGTGGTTTGGTTTCCAAAATATAAAGTGCTGAATGGAGGTTGTTTGATAAAAGGTGCTGACGCTGTAAATTTAGGTTACACAGGTGAAGCAAATGTTACTGAATGGCCAAAAACAGTACAGAAATTAGTTACAAAACATCCAAAAATTAAACAAGTTATTCCAGGTCATGATAATTGGAAAGTTACTGGACATATCGAAAATACGTTTAAACTTTTAGAAAAGAAATAAAATTGAACACTATAGATACATCAAAATTCCCAAAAGATTTAGGATATAGATTTCCTGCCGAATGGGAAGAACACGAAGCAACATGGTTGTCTTGGCCGCACAAAGAAGAATCTTGGCCAGATCGTATTCAGTTAATTTATCCAGCTTATGCTGAATTTATTGCTGAATTATCGAAAGGTGAAAAAGTTCGCATTAATGTAAAAGATGAAGAAATGAAAATTTTTGCTTTGTCTTTTATCGAAAAAACGGATGCAAATTTGTCACAAGTTGAGTTCTATTTTAACGAAACAAACGATGCTTGGTGTCGAGATCATGGTCCTGCATTTTTGTTGAATAAAAATAATCTTGATAACCCAAAAGTTATTGTAGATTGGGGATTCAATGCGTGGGGAGGAAAATATCCACCTTTCGAAAATGATGATGTTGTGCCAACAAGAATTGGTGCAGAATTTAATCTTCCTGTTTTTCATCCTGGAATTATTATGGAAGGAGGTTCAGTCGAATTCAATGGAAAAGATACGTTGATGACATCAAAATCTTGTTTACTGAATGAAAATCGTAATCCAGATTATTCACAAGAACAAATAGAAGAATTTTTAAGAAATTATTACGGCGTTTCGCAAATTCTTTGGGTAGAAGACGGAATTGTTGGTGATGATACGGATGGACACATTGATGATACAATTCGTTTTGTAAATGAAGATACAGTTTTGACGGTTGTTGAAACAGATGAATCGGATGATAACTACGAATTGTTGCAAGTGAATCTTCGCCAATTGCAAGAAATGAAATTGGAAGATGGACGTCCATTAAATATTATCGAATTGCCAATGCCAGATGCGGTTTATTGCGAAGGTGAGCGTTTGCCAGCTTCTTATGCTAATTTTTATATTGCGAATAAATCAGTAATCGTTCCAACTTATCGTTGTGCAAAAGATGCGATTGCTTTGGATATTATTCAGAAATGTTTCCCAGATCGTAAAGTTATAGGAATAGATTCTACAGATATTATTTGGGGATTAGGATCTTTCCATTGTTTGAGTCAACAAGAACCTAAGATTTAGTTTTTTTTAATATAAAACAACAAAAAAGCTGAGCAACCTGCTCAGCTTTTTTAATTTTAAACAAACGCACTAAATCCTGTAATAGATCGACCTACAATAAGTGAATTAATTTCTTTTGTGCCTTCGTAGCTATAAATTGCTTCAGAGTCAGCAACAAAGCGAGCGACGTCATGCTCTAATAATATTCCATTTCCGCCCATTACTTCTCGTGCTCGTGAAACGACATCTCGTGTTCTCATTGTACAAAAAACTTTTGCTAAAGATGCGTGTTCGTCTAGTAAAATTCCCTCGTCTTGCATTTCAGATAAGCGAAAAACTAAAGTTTGCATTGCTGTTAAATTAGATAACATTTCTACTAAATGTCCTTGTATCATTTGAAAAGAAGCAATTGGTTTTCCAAATTGTTTTCGATTTCGAGTGTAATCTAAAGCGCTTTCATATGCTCCGCGCGCGCAGCCAGTTGCCATCCAAGCAACTCCAGCTCTTGTCATTCGCAATACTTTTGCTGTATCTTTAAATGAATTAGCATTTTGTAAACGATTTTCTTCTGTAATTAAACAATCTTTCAGAGTAATCAAGCCATTCTGAACAATTCGTAAAGCCATTTTTCCTTTGATTTTTTCTACAGAAAAACCAGGATTATCTTTCTCTACAATAAAACCTTTTACTTCTCCATCATCCAAATCTCTTGCCCAAATAATCACTAAATCTGCAAAAGTTGCATTTCCAATCCATTTCTTTTGACCATTTAAAATCCAACCTTCTTCTGTTTTTTTACATGTTGTGGTCAAACCTCCTGCCGCACCAGAACCAACTTCGGGTTCAGTTAATCCAAAAGCGCCAATTTTATCAAATTTTTGCATTTGCGGTAACCATTTTGCTTTTTGTTCTTCCGATCCGCACATATAAATTGATCCCATTGATAGACCTGATTGAACACCAAAAAAAGTGGCGATCGAAGCATCAACACGAGCCATTTCCATAGCTAAAACGCCTTCCATAATAAAAGGTAAATTTGGACAACCATAACCATCATAAGTGACGCCACAAATGTTGAGTTCTTTAAATTTTGGAATTAATTCAAAAGGAAATTGATCGCGAAGCCAATAATCATTAACAATTGGTTTAACTTCTTTTTCCATAAAAGCTCTTACTTTTAATTGTAATTCGCGTTGTTCTGGAGTTAAAGTGTGAAAAACATCGTAGAAATCACCATCAATTGGAGGAAGTTCTTTGTTTTTTTTATTTGGATTTAACATTTTCATCATTCCTTGAAGTTGTTTATCATCAAGTTTAGAAAAGTTTTCCATTAAAAGAGGTAAATCTACTTTTTGAGAAATTTTATTTAATTGCTCTAAATTAACAGATTTTAGTAGATGGACGATATTTTTTAAATTAGAAAATGCTCCTGACATATTTTGTGGTTTTTTAACCAAAAATTATCAAAGAGCATTCCTAAAATATTGTATTGTAAGAAAAAATTAAGCTTTACCTAATTTTATTTTCAAATTGTCTAACATTGTAGTCGTCATTTTATCGATATCGAATTTTGGTTCGAATCCCCAATCTGCTTTTGCAACAGAATCATCGATAGAAGAAGGCCAAGAATTAGCAATGGCTTGACGGAAATCTGGTGCATAATCAATTGTAAAATTTGGAATATGTTTTTTGATTTCTGCTGCTAAATCTTCTGGAGCAAAACTTAAACCTCCTAAATTATAAGATTTGAATTCACCTAATTGTTTTGGATCAGCAGACATTAATTCAACAATTGCATTAATCGCATCATCCATATACAACATAGGCAAATAAGTTCCCTCTTTCAAGAAAGAAGTATATTTTCCATCCTCGATTGCTTTGTAATAAATATCAACAGCATAATCTGTAGTTCCACCTCCAGCAGGAGTTTTCCAAGAAATAAGACCAGGAAAACGAACAGAACGAACGTCTACATTATGATTTTGTTGGTACCATTTGCACCAATATTCTCCCGATAATTTAGAAATACCATAAACCGTAGAAGGAGTTTGAATTGTATTTTGAGGTGTATTGTCTTTTGGTGTATCTGGTCCAAAAACGCCAATAGAAGAAGGCCAAAAGATTTTATCGATTACTTTATCTTTCGCTAATTCTAGGAAAGTAAGCAAAGTGTCCATGTTTAATTTCCAACCAAACATTGGATTTTTTTCAGCTGTACCAGAAAGTAGAGCAGCTAAATGATAAACAGTTTTAATATTGTGTTTTGCAATGACTTCTTTTATTCGATCAACATCCATTACGTCAATTACTTCGTAAATACCATCGTAATCAACATCTTTAGGATCACGTATATCAGAAATAATTACATTATTTTTTCCATGAATGGTTTTTAATTTCTCGGCCAATTCAGAACCAATTTGTCCCAATGCACCGGTGATCAAAATCGTATCAGTTTCCATTTTAAAAAGTTACTTTTGTTTGACTCCAAATTTAAAGATTTTCTATTGAATATGGATATAACAAAATAATATTTAGATATTAATAAAGAAATCGATTGTTTTTTGTTAAATATATAAATATGGAATGATATATATAGAAAATTTTTCTGTTTAATAAGCTTTTTACAATATAAAATATCTTAAATGATAAAGAATTTTGTTTTGAAAGTTTTAAAAATGTTAATTTTTCCCCTCAAAAGTGTTGAAAATTGAATGAATAATTAATACTTTATTTAGTAAATTTGTAACAAACGTCGTATTAATTTCGACATATCATATCAAAAATACTTAGTAGAAATATGAAAAAACAACTATTTGTTGCTGCATTTGCATGTACTTCTATGTTAGCAATGGCACAAGAATCATATCAGGCTTTTAATCCAAATTATATGGATAAGTCGGTTCGTCCACAAGATGATTTATATAATTATGTGAACGGAAATTGGATGAAAATTACAGAAATTCCTTCTGATAGAGCAAGATGGGGAAGTTTTGATGAGTTAAGAGAAAATACGGATAAGGTCACTTTGCAATTAGTGAAAGATCTTATTAAAACGAAACACGCTAAAGGAACAAGTGAGCAAAAAATTGCGGATTTGTATGATGCGTATATGAATGTTGATGCGCGTAACAAAACGGCTTTAGCACCATTACAAAAATATTTTAAGCAGATTGATGCAATCAAAGATATGAAAGGTTTACAAGATTATTTAATCGATGTAGCTGCTATCGGAGAGAATCCTTTTTATGGTGCTTATGTTTATACTGACCTTAAAAATAGTAAACAAAATGCTGTTTATTTAGGAGATATTGACTTGACTTTAGGTAAAACATATTACCAAAAAGAAGATGCTAAAAACACTGAAACTTTAGCTAATTTGAACAAGTTTATCGATCAATTGATGCCTTATACAGGTTCTAAAACACGTGATTTGAAAGGTCCAAAAATTGTGGCTTTCGAAAAAATGATGGCGAAATACATCAAAACTGTTGAAGAAGATCGTGATCCAAATAAATCGTACAATCCTGTAAAATTATCAGAAGTTAAAAATTTAACGAAAAATGTTGATATTGAGCGTTATGTAAAAGCGTTAGGAATTAATCCAGAAACGGTAATTATTGGTGAATTAGATTATTATAAAAATTTAGATAAAATCTTAAATCAAGAGAATTTACCTTTGATTAAGGATTATTTACGTTTTAAATTAATCAATTCTTATGCAAGTTATTCAACATCTGATTTAGATAAAATTAATTTCGAATTTTACGGAAAAACTTTATCTGGTCAAAAAGAGCAACGTCCATTAGAAAAAAGAGGTTTAGCGTTTGTAAATGGCGCAACAGGAGAATTATTAGGACAAATTTATGTGAAAGATAATTTTCCACCAGAGGCAAAAGCAAAAGCTGAAGAATTAATCAGTTATTTATTCAAATCTTTTGACAAACACATCAAAGAATTAGATTGGATGTCTGACGCAACTAAAACGAAAGCGTTAGAAAAATTAAACAAGTTTACTGTAAAAATTGGTTACCCTGATAAATGGAAAGATTATTCTGGATTACAAGTAAAATCTTTGGCAGATGGAGGAAACTTAATTGAAGATGTAATGGCAATTAGCAAATGGCGTCAAGCAGAAAACTTGAAAGATTTTGGAAAACCAGTTGACAAAACTCGTTGGGGAATGTCGCCACAAACTGTAAATGCATATTTTAATCCAACTAATAACGAAATTGTTTTCCCAGCAGCAATTTTACAACCACCTTTCTATGATTATAGAGCGGATGCAGCTGTAAACTTTGGTGGAATTGGAGCAGTTATCGGTCACGAAATTTCTCATGGATTCGATGATTCGGGAGCTAAATTTGACGGTGATGGTAACTTAGTAAACTGGTGGACACCACAAGACGAAGAGAAATTTGCAAAAGCTACTAAAGCTTTGGCTACGCAATATGATGGTTATGAACCAGTAGCAGGAACACACGTTAATGGTACATTTACATCAGGAGAAAATATTGGAGATTTAGGAGGAGCTTCTGTTGCTTTTGATGCATTACAAATGTATTTGAAAGATAAAGGAACTTACGGAAATATAGATGGATATACTCCGCAACAACGTTTCTTCTTATCTTGGGCAACTATTTGGAGAACAAAAGCGACTGATGAAGCTTTAGTAAATCAAGTGAAAACAGATCCACATTCGCCTGGATATTACCGTTCTTTTGGACCAATCGTTAATATTGATGCGTTCCATGATGCGTTTAAAACAAAACCAGGAGATAAATTGTACAAAGCACCAAAAGACCGTATTAGAATTTGGTAAGATGCTTGGCAAAATTATTGATTGGATAAAAAATAGAAATAGAATTATTAAAATGACAACAGTTGAAGCAATAAACAATGCTAATATAACATTAGTAGATGTTCGTGAGCCTTTTGAATTGGATACAGATGGATTTGTTCCAAATGCGATTAATATTCCATTAGGAGAAGTTCCTACAAGAGTAGAGGAGTTTAAAGAAATGTCAAGACCTATTGTAGTTTTTTGTAGAAGTGGTAACCGTTCTGGTCAAGCTGCACAATATTTACAAGCACAAGGTGTAGACGAAATTTTTAATGGAGGAGGTTTTCAGGATGTCTTAGATGTTTTGGAGAAATAATTCGTAATTAATTATTATTCATAAAAAACCGATAAATTTTTATTTGTCGGTTTTTTTATATATTATTGTATTTTAAATAGATATTCGTTTAAGTTAAGATTATTTTAAAAATTTTTTTAAAAAAAATAAAAAAATGAGTGACCAAATAGCTCTACTTGGTTATATTCTTTTACATATAATTTTTGTGTCAATATGTGCAACGAAAGATAAAAGAAGAAAGAAAAAATTATTCGGTGATGGATGATTTGGTTGATAACTATAATGACGAAATTATTGATGACAAAGAAATTTTTGAATTAAAATCGAAAAACTAATGCGTTCCCTAAAGGAGTTGGATGTCGAAGAGAAATCTATATTACTGATGAAATATCAAGATGAATTTTCAATCAAAGAAATTTCAGAAACTTTAGAGATTGGTGAAAGTGCAACTAAGATGAGATTGAATCGAGCAAAAAATCGTTTATTAAAAATTTATAAGGCATTGTAAAATGGAAAACCCTTTTAAGACTATGCTAGCCAATGAGAAGCTTCCAGAAACAATAAAGCAAAAAGTTATGGATGATGTTGCTTTAATAAAATTATCGTTGGAAGTAGCCGATTTGTTTTCAGTAAAATATCCAAGCACAACTGGAAATTTCTTCGGAATCGGAAAAAAATCAACTAACAAACCGAACAAAAAAGATAAAGAAGGTTAACTATAAATAGATAATATAAACCGGTAGTGCATTTGTATTAGGTTGTACAACTTTTATATACAATCTAATACAAATGCACTACCGGTTAGTAATATCATTTTTTATATCATTTTGATATTTACAATTATTACTTCATTAAATCAAGCTGGAGTTAATACAGATTTAATTACGAATAATTTATCCTTAATCTTAGGATCGGTGTTCTTGACATTAGCCATCGCGTTTGGATTAGGATCAAAAGACGTTATTTACAGATTATTATTGTCCTTTTATACCAATAGAAATTTTGAAATTGGACAAAGAATTATCATCGAAGATGATGTACAAGGCGTGATAATTGCTATTAACAATATATGTATGACAATACAAACTGCGGACGAAAAAGTAGTTTATCCGATTAAAATAATAACAAATAAAAAAATACGAATTATAGAAGATTAATCTTACCTACCTAAACCTATTTTAATAATTATTAACTAACCTATGATTAATTATTGAAACAAGCCGACTTTTAACCTACCAACCAAAAATCGTGAAAGCAAGTCTTTTACAACTAACAAACTTATCCGATTTAGTAGAAAATTAAAATATCACTTTCTATTATCTATCTAAATCAAACTAAACCAAATTTTTAAAAAGTGACCGAATTAACCAATCGGTCACTTTTATTTTTGTACAAAGTTTATTATTTCATATAATAGTTGTACATTTGCACCTCATTACATAATAATTATTAAATAATATTGGCATGTACTTAACATCAGAAGTAAAAAGCGAATTATTCGCAAAGCATGGTAAATCTGCAACAGATACAGGATCTGCAGAAGGGCAAATCGCATTATTCACTTACAGAATTAACCACTTAACTGGTCACTTGAAAAAAAATCACAAAGATTTTAATACAGAAAGATCATTAGTTATGTTAGTTGGTAAGCGTAAAGCGTTATTAAACTACTTAAAGAAAAAAGATATCACAAGATACCGTGCGATTATCGCTGAATTAGGATTACGTAAGTAATTTTAAACACAATGTAAAAGGGCAATTACGTAGAAATTGCCTTTTTTTTTGTTATAAATTAAAATAAGATATTTATCTTTATATAATGCAGTTAAAGCAAACGGCTTTAACTTTAGACGAATTAAATACTAAGAAGACGAATGATTCCACAGGCGATCACAGAAAAAATTACTCTTTCAGACGGAAGAGAAATTACAATCGAAACAGGGAAATTAGCAAAACAAGCTGACGGATCTGTGGTTGTACGCATGGGCGACACCATGTTATTAGCTACAGTTGTAGCAAACAAAGAAGCAAATCCAGGTGTAGATTTTTTACCTTTAACAGTAGATTATAGAGAAAAATTTTACGCTGCAGGACGCATCCCAGGGAATTTCTTCAGAAGAGAAGCAAAACCATCAGATGATGAAGTATTAACAATGCGTCTTGTAGACCGTGTTTTACGCCCAATGTTTCCAGAAGACTTTCATGCTGAGGTTCAGGTCATGATCTCACTTATTTCTTACGACAAAAATGTAATGCCAGAAGCTTTAGCTGGTTTAGCTGCATCAGCAGCCATTGCAATTACAGATATTCCTTTCACATTAATTTCAGAAGCTCGCGTTATTCGTTTGAATGGTGAGTTAATGATTAATCCTTCAAAAGAACAATTAGACCAAGCAGATATCGACATTATGGTTGGTGCTTCTAAAGATTCTGTTGTAATGGTAGAAGGGGAGATGAGCGAAATTTCTGAACGTGAAATGTTAGACGCAATTGAATTTGCTCATGCTGAGATTAAAAAACAAATTGAAGCACAAGAAAGTTTAGCAGCGAAAGTAGGTAAATCTTTACCAAAACGTGAATATAGCCACGAAACACACGACGAAGAAATTCGCGAAAAAGTATGGGCTTATGGATATGATAAATTTTATGATATCGCTAAACACCCATCTGATAAACACGAAAGAGGTGATAAATTTGCTCAAGTTGAAGCAGATTTCTTAGCTCAATACGAAGGAGATGAAGAAGAGTTAGCTCGTGTAACTCCTTTTGCTCACATTTACTTCCACGATGTACAAAAAGAAGCTGTACGTCAATTAATCTTAAACGAAGGAATTCGTTTAGATGGACGTGATCCAAAAACGATTCGTCCAATTTGGACAGAAGTTGATTATTTACCATCAACTCATGGTTCTGCAATCTTCACACGTGGGGAAACTCAAGCATTAGCTACAGTAACTTTAGGTTCTTCTAAAGATGCTAATATGGTTGATGGAGTTGTAACAAACTTCGACGAAAAATTCTTTTTACACTATAATTTCCCTCCATTCTCAACAGGTGAAGCTCGTCCATTAAGAGGAACTTCTCGTCGTGAAGTTGGTCACGGAAACTTAGCACAACGTGCTTTAGCGCAAATGTTACCTGACGATTGTCCTTATACAGTTCGTATTGTTTCTGAAGTATTAGAATCTAACGGTTCTTCTTCTATGGCAACAGTTTGTGCAGGAACATTAGCAATTATGGACTCTGGTTTACAAATGAAGAAACCAGTTTCAGGTATTGCAATGGGGTTAATCACAGATACTAAATCAGGGAAATTTACAGTATTGTCTGATATCTTAGGAGATGAAGATCACTTAGGAGATATGGACTTTAAAGTAACAGGAACTGCAGACGGTATCACAGCTTGTCAAATGGATATTAAAGTACAAGGTTTATCTATGGAAATCATGGAAACAGCTTTGTTACAAGCAAAAGAAGGTCGTGAGCACATTTTAGGTAAATTATTAGAAACTTTACCAGCACCTCGTCCACAATTGAAACCAAATGCACCAAAAGTTGTTGTAATTGAAATTCCTAAAGAATTCATTGGAGCAGTAATCGGACCTGGAGGAAAAGTAATTCAAGAAATGCAAAAAGAAACTGAAACAGTTATTGCAATTACTGAGTTAGATACAACAGGACGTGTAGAAATCAATGGTGTGATTCAAGAAAACATCGATCGTGTTGTAGAAAGAATCAAACAAATTGCTTTCGTTCCAGAAGTTGGTGAAACATATCATTCAGTTGTAAAATCTATCAAACCATTTGGAGCGTTTGTAGAGATTGCAAAAGGAGTTGAAGGTTTAGTTCACATTTCTGAATTAGAGCACAGACGTCTTGAAAAAGTTGAAGATTCTGTAAACATCGGTGATAAAATTGATGTTAAATTCTTAGGTTACGATGATAAAAAGAAAATGAAATTATCTCGTAAAGCTTTGTTGCCAAAACCAGAGAGAACAGAAAAACCTGCTAAATCAGCAGAGAAAAAAGAGGATAAACCTCAAGATAATAAAGAAGCTTAATTAAGTTTTGATATAAAGTAAAAAGTCCGAGATTTTCTCGGATTTTTTTGTTCTATAAAACCAATCATAACCTAAAGTAGATTAATGATTTTAATTTTTACTTTCACGATTCAAATTTTGTGTTAATTAAATAAAAATAATCTTTTTTTAACAATAAAACCTCAGTAAAACTTTATTAAATACTTAAAGATTAGGAGAACTTCAGATAATCAATTATTTTAGCAAATCGTAAAATTGAAGACAAACAACTAATGAAAAAATTTTTATTATCCACGCTTTTAGTGGTTATGCTTTTTCCTTTTAAAGTGAAAGCTGACGAAGGAATGTGGTTTTTGATGTTCATCGAACGTCTGAATCACCGTGATATGCAAAAACAAGGTTTACAATTAACTTCAGAAGAAATTTATAGTATCAACAATAACTCTTTAAAAGATGCTATTGTACAATTTGGTGGTGGATGTACTGCTGAAATGGTTTCTGGACAAGGTTTAGTTTTGACAAATCACCACTGTGGTTATGGTGCTATTGCTGAATTATCTGCTCCAGAACATGATTACTTAAAAGATGGTTTTTGGGCAAAAGACAAAGCTGCTGAGTTAAAACCAAAAAGCTTGAAAGTACGTTTCTTCGTTCGCATGGATGATGTTTCTAAACGTATTTTAGGTGTTGTAAATGATAAAATGTCTGAGTTAGATCGTGAAAAAGCGATTAACCAAGAGATTGCAAAAATCGAAAAAGAAAACAGCGAAAACGGAAAATATGTTGTTTCTGTTCGTTCATTCTTCCAAGGAAATGAATATTACTATTTTGTTTACCAAGACTATGAAGATGTACGTTTAGTAGGAACACCTCCAAGTTCTATTGGAAAATATGGTGGAGATACAGATAACTGGGAATGGCCACGTCACACAGGAGATTTCTCTATGTTCCGTGTATATGGTGACAAAGATGGAAATCCTGCAGCTTATTCTACAAGCAATGTTCCGTTACAACCAAAACATCATTTACCAGTTTCTCTAAAAGGATATCAACCAAATGATTTCGCTATGATTTTAGGTTACCCAGGTCGTACAAATCGTTGGATGCCAGCGCAAGGTGTTGCTCAAAATGTAGAGTACGCTTATCCTGCTTGGGTTGAAGCTTCTAAAGTGACAATGGATCAAATGAAAAAATATATGGAGCAAAATCAAAAAGTAAATATTGATTATGCTTCTAAATATGCTGGAGTTGCGAACTATTGGAAAAATCGTGATGGAATGATCGAAGCTTTAAAACTTCACGGAACTGTTGCGAAGAAAACAAAAGAAGAAGAAAAATTCAATAAATGGGCTCAAAAAGGAGCAAACAAAGCCGAATATGGTGATGTTGTTTCGAATTTGAATAATTATTATGCGAAAACAAATTTAGATGCTCGTCATAACAATTACATCAACATTTTATTGCGTTACTCAACTTTAGCAAGTGCGCCATATTCTATTGGAAAAGCATTAGAAAACTATGCAGCAGCGAATGATGCAAAACGTGATGAAATGCGTCCGAAAATTCAGAATGCAATCAATGCATATTACGAAAAAATGTATTTACCTTTAGAAAAAGATTTATTGGCTGCTCAATTAAATCTTTATGCTTCTAAAGCGAGCGAAGCTGGTTTAGCGCCTTATGTTGCTGATTTAGCGAAGCAAAATAACAAGAACTTTACAGCTTATGTAAATGATGCTGTTGAAAGAAGTTTCTTCGCTGATCAAAAACAAGTTGAGAATTTCTTAATTTCTCCAGATGTAGAAGTCTTGAAAAAAGATCCTTTATATGTTTTGTCAAATGCGTTGGTAGAAAGAGCTTCTAAGCAAACAGATGAACAAGCAAAATTGAATGATGTTTATTCTAAAAACTTCCGTTTATTGGTAAAAGGTTTACGTGAGTCTAAAATTGGAAATATCTTATATCCAGACGCAAATTCTACGTTACGTTTAACTTACGGTTCTATTCAAAATTTACCAAAAAGTACAAATCCAAAACGTCAACCAGATGTTGCTTCTAACTATTTCACAACATTAGAAGGTACAGTTGCAAAACACATTGCAGGTGACGAAGAATTCGAAAATCCACAACGTTTATTAGATTTAGCGAAAGCAAAAGATTATGGACAATATGGAGATAAAGATGGATATTTACATGTAAACTTCTTATCAAATAACGACATTACAGGAGGTAACTCTGGTTCTCCGGTAATGAATGGTAAAGGTGAATTAATCGGTATTGCATTTGACGGAAACATTGAAGCAATGGCTGGTGATGTAATCTTTGATCCTAAATTACAACGTACGATTTCTGTAGATATTCGTTATGTTTTATGGGTTGTTGATAAATTTGCTGGAGCAAAACACATCGTTGATGAAATGACAATTGTAAAATAAGATTTGAATCATAATAATTTTTAAGGCTTCCTATTTTGGAAGCCTTTTTTTGTAGAGAGAATCTAAACGAATTACCTTTGTAAAAAATAAAAGTAAATGAAAGTTATTCCTCTTTTAGAAGGTGTTTTTCATGTTGATGCAAAAAAAGAGTTTCATTATTTAGGTGATAATATTGATGTTAAAAATCCCGCTGACGGATATAATCTTATTGTTCGTCCGGCGGTTTCAAGTTGCTAATG
>NZ_DLJR01000082.1:0-19419 GCF_002484365.1 Empedobacter sp. UBA7611 | reverse complement strand
CCAACTTTTGTCCCTGATCCACAATTAGGAAATACAGATTTAGAGATAAAACCAATTTTTTTCGGAGGAAATGTTTTTGGTTGGACATTGAATGAAGAAGAATCTTTTCGAATTTTAGATGGATTTTTGGACAGAGGATTTAATGCGATAGACACTGCGAATAACTATTCGTATTGGGTGAAAGGTAATGTTGGAACAGAGTCTGAACGAATAATCGGAAATTGGTTAAAATCGAGAGGAGTGAGAGATAAAATCGTTTTGGCAACGAAAGTTGGTGGACGAAATATGATTCAAGATAAGCCAAATACTACAAAAGTTCATATCTTAAAAGAAGTAGAAGAATCACTTATCCGTTTACAAACAGATTATATTGACTTATATCAAACTCATTATGATGATGTAAATACACCTGTAGAAGAAACTTTATCCGCTTATAATCAATTGATAAAAGAAGGAAAAGTGAGATTTATAGGAGCTTCTAATTTTTCTTCGGAGCGATTGACTGAATCGTTGGATAAATCAGAACTTTATAATTTACCGCAATACAAAACCTTGCAACCTGAATATAATTTATATGATCGTCAGCATTTTGAAGAATTTTTGCAACCTGTTGCAGAGAAATATAATTTAGCTGTTATCCCTTATTACAGTTTAGCGAGTGGTTTTTTATCAGGTAAATATAAAACTGAAGAAGATTTACAACAAAGTTTGCGCGGTAATGGAATCAAAAAGTATTTGAATGAAAGAGGATTCAAAATTTTGGACGCTTTACAAACTATTTCTACACGATATAATATTTCTTATTCGGCAGTTGCATTGGCTTGGTTAATGGATCAGAAAACTGTTGTAGCTCCCATTGCGAGTGCAACTAAGGAACAACATCTTGATGCTTTTGTAGAAGCTGTAAATGTGCAATTATCTCATGATGATGTTAAACTTTTGACTGAAGCAAGTGAATATTAGAATGGAAAATTTACAAA
This sequence comes from Empedobacter sp. UBA7611, assembly GCF_002484365.1. NCBI lineage: Bacteria > Pseudomonadati > Bacteroidota > Flavobacteriia > Flavobacteriales > Weeksellaceae > Empedobacter > Empedobacter sp. UBA7611. The sequence continues at coordinate 18,439 of NZ_DLJR01000082.1, read as the reverse complement.
TGAAACCCAAATTAACTCCAATCATTTTATGGATAATGATTATTGGGAGCGGTTTGGTTGTGGCAAATAATTATTACAATCAGCCATTATTGTCATTAATCGCTAAAGATTTTAATGTTTCCGAAAGTAAAGTTTCTAATATTGCAATGTTAACACAAATTGGATACGCTTGTGGATTGTTGTTTATTATTCCTTTAGGAGATTTACTGAAACGAAAACGAATGATCTTAATCGATTTTGTTTTTATAATAGTAGCTCTTTTGGGAATGTATTTTGCACCATCTGTAAGTTGGCTTTTTCCATTAAGTTTTCTAATCGGTTTCACCTCAGTTATTCCGCAAGTTTTTGTGCCAATGGCGGCTGAATTAGCTGAACCTCAAAAAAAAGCGCAAGCTGTCGGAATGGTTATGAGTGGTTTGCTTGTTGGTATTCTACTTTCTCGCGTTTTTAGTGGCTTTATTGGTGAATATTTAGGATGGCGAGAAGTTTATATGATAGGCGCAATTTTAATGTTTGTTCTATGGATTTTTATCTATATATTTTTACCAGAAATACAACCAAATTTCAAAGGAACTTATGGTAATTTGATGAAATCGATTGTCGATTTAGTAAAAAATCAACCGCAATTAAGATTAGCTTCTTTTCGAGGAGCTACAGGTTTTGCAGCATTTAGTGCATTTTGGACAACATTGGTTTTTCACTTAGAAGAAGCACCATTTTTTGTCGGAAGCGATGTTGCTGGTGCTTTTGGATTAATTGGAGCAGTAGGAGCATTAGCTGCTGCATTAGTTGGTAGAGTTTCAAAAGTTCTGTCAACATCAAAAATTATCTTTTATTCCATCATTACTATGCTAATTTCTTGGGGATTTTTCTATGAATTTGGTTATACATATTGGGGATTAATTGTTGGTGTAATTTTGATCGATTTAGGTTTACAAGCAATGCATGTTTCTAATCAAACCATTATTTTTGGATTAGATGCCAAAGCAGGAAATCGAGTGAATACGGTTTACATGACAAGCTATTTTATCGGTGGATCTTTAGGAACATTTATTGCAGCAAATGCGTGGGATAAATTTCAATGGAATGGAGTGGTTGCTGTTGGCGTTTTTTTTACTTTAATCTGTTTGATTTCTCATATTTTATTCAATAAAAATAATAAGTGATGAAAGATTTTTCTTCTGAAATAACATATAAAACAGCGAGAAGTAGCGGTGCAGGAGGGCAAAATGTAAACAAGGTTGAAACGATGGTTTTAGCAAAATGGAACGTTGAAGATTCCCAATTTTTTTCTGATGAAGAAAAAGCATTAATCACAGAAAAGCTAAAAAATAAGATTAATTCAGAAGGATTTTTACAAATCAATTCGCAAGAATCTCGCTCTCAATTGGACAATAAAGAATCTGCAACAAAGAAAATGTTAGAATTAGTTGAAAAAGCATTGATTATTCCAAAGTTTAGAAAAAAGACTAAACCTACTAAAGCTTCTCAACAAAAAAGACTGAATCAAAAGAAACAACAAGCTGAGAAAAAAGACGGTCGTAGATTTAAATTTTAGAACAATTAAATTCGATCAACTAAAAAAAATAATAAACTACATTGTATTGCTATAATCATTACTATTTTAAAAATAAAAGACTTTTTTCTTGTTTTATGACGATAAATCTGCATTGACATAAGAGAACCAATTGTTCCACCAATCAAAGTCACAAAACAAAGTGCTAATTCAGATACACGTCTTTTACCAATAATTGAGTTTTTTTTATCTATTTTAAATAAAAAAAAAGAGAGAACGTTGATAAGGAGTAGAGTAAAAAATAAATATTTATCCATTCAGTATGTGATTAAGTAGTAAAAATACTTATAATTAAGTAGATAAAAAATATTTTTTTAGAAATCTGTGTTGTTTATCTTTGTACTTCAAAATCATAAAAAATCTTCAAAAAAATAAATTGTAAAATTTTAATTATAAAATAATTATGCAAGATTTAAAAGGGAAAAATGCTTTAGTCACAGGAGGTAGTAGAGGTTTAGGAAAAGCTGTTGCTTTGGCATTGGCTAAAGAAGGTGTTAATGTAGCTGTGACAGGACGAAATACAAAGACATTAGAAGAAACTGTAGAAGAGATCAAAAGTTTTGGAGTAAAAGCGGATTATTCGATTTTTAATGTAGTCGAAAAAGTTGAAGTGAAAATGCAACTTGAACGATTAATTGAGAGTTTTGGAGCGTTTGATATTTTGATTAATAATGCCGGTATTGCGGCTTTCGGAAGTTTTTTGGAAATGCCAGAAAATGATTGGGAAGAGATTGTGCGTACGAATTTATTTGGACCATATTATGTTTCTAAAGCAGTAATTCCTTCGATGGTAGAGTTAGGAAGTGGTGATATTATCAATGTATCTTCAACAGCAGGATTAAAAGGAAACGCAGTTACTTCTGCTTATTCAGCATCAAAAGCGGGATTGATAGGTTTATCAGAATCGTTGATGTTCGAATTAAGAAAGAAAAACATTCGTGTAACGACCTTAACTCCAAGTACAATTGCATCTGAAATGTCAAAAGATGTATTAAAAATCACTGACGGAAATCCAGAAAAAGTGCTTCAACCAGAAGATTTTGCTCAATTAATTGTCGATTTATTAAAATTAGATAAGCGCGCAATGTTGGCATCAGCATCTTTATGGTCTACAAATCCTTAAAAATTGATTAATCATATTTATAAAATCCAATTTCTAAATGAAATTGGATTTTTTTGAAAAAACATTTTTCAGAATCATTTCTTATATCAACTTTGAATTAAAAACACTTTTTAATATGAGCATAAATAATCAGTTAGAAAGTTTAAAGGAAATCAAATCAATGATATAACGCACCTCCAAAAACATAAGTATTAGTGGATGAATTAATGTTTGGGTTTAGGTAGTGGAAATGATTTCTGCATTTATAGCTTATGTTTTGATTCTACAAGACGAACTTCAAGTAAATTATAGAGGAATATAGACACCTCATTTAATGAAAAATTTAGAAATTAAATTATTCATTTTAGGAATTGTAACTTTAATGGTTGCATGTATTGGAGGTTTCTTTTTTATGATCAGAAAATCGACAAAAGATGGCGTTAAATTTATAAATCCATTTACAAAACGAAAGATTACTATTTATAAAATTTCAAATGAGTTGAGATTTGATGATATAGATGATTAAAACATTCATAATATATAAAGTTTAAATTTTGATAAATATAAAAATTGTTATTCAAATCTGTCAAATTTATAAATTAGCTGTGTGATTATCGAATAATTCTACTAAGTTTAAGGCTTGAAAATGCAATTGTAGTAATTTGCGAACCGTTTTTTAAAACAGATAGAATTATTAAATATATGAAAAGTAAAAAGTTAACCAATGTATTAACACTTGGATTTGCGTTGTTTGCGATGTTTTTTGGTGCAGGAAACCTTCTTTTACCTCCTTTGATAGGATTAGAAGTGGGCTCAAATTATTTCGTCGCGATGATTGCATTTGGGTTAACTGGTATTTTATTGCCATTTACTGGTATTTTATCTGTTGTTTTTTCGGGTGATAATTTTAATGATTTAGGGCATCGTGTGAACAAACATTTGGCGGCTATTTTAGGTACAATTATTATGATTTGTATCGGACCGTTAATTGCGATTCCTCGTACTGCCGCAACAACATTCGAAGTGGGATTAAAACCATTTTTTCCAACATTGGATCCGATGTGGGGATCGTTACTATTTTTTGCAGTAACACTTATTTTAGCGATTCGTCCCTCAAAAGTGGTAGACGTTATTGGAAATTATTTAACACCAGTATTATTGATTTTATTGACCTTATTAATAGTCATTGGAATTATATACCCAACCGCTGATTTCTTACCTTCAGACTTAACGATGATGCAATCTTTTTCGAAAGGTTTTATAGAAGGTTATCAAACATTAGACGTTTTGGCTTCTGTTATTTTTGCTGGAATTATTATTTCAGCAGCACGAGATAAAGGGTATATTGATACAAAAAGTAAATCTCAAATTGTAATTATATCAGGTTTATTGTCTACAACTTGTTTGTTATTTGTATATGGTGGATTGATTTATTTAGGTGCTACTTCTGGAATTACAAATCCAGAAATTTCTCGTGCAGAATTATTAATAGAAATCTCTCGAAATACATTAGGACAGTATGGGTTAATTGCAATTGCGTTATGTATGGCGTTTGCTTGTCTTACAACTTCAATCGCATTAACATCTGCGGTAGGTACATTTTTTGGACGTTTAACAAATGGAAAAGTAAGTTATACTGCTTTAGTGATTTTATGTACAGTAATATCGTTTGGTTTATCAATAAAAGGTGTAGACGAAATTATTAATTTTGCATATCCACCTTTGGCTTTCGTATATCCAATTACAATCACGTTAGTTATTTATATAGTGTTGTTTGGAAAAACAATTAAAAGCAAAACACCTTATATTTTTGCATTAATAGCGTCTACAATCATCGCAATTTTAGGATTATTGAAATTATTAGGAAAGTTAGATGAATCGACTATAGAAAATCTGAATAAAATTCCATTTTTCGAATATGATTTAGGTTGGATTGCTCCATCGATTATTGGATTTGGATTTGGTTTATTGATTGATAGATTAAGAAAATAAAAAAATCCTCGGAAGAATTTTCCGAGGATTTTAACCAATCAAAACTACTATAAAAACACTAATTAGAATAATAATGTCTATTACTTATTCTTTTACAAATTTCTTAAAGTTTTGGGAATAAACTTCTTATTGATTACAGATTTACTTTATGTCTAGATAGAATTAATTTATAACTATTTATTAATCATAGATGTAGAGAATTTGAATGAATTGATTTAGGAAAAGTTTAAAAATTTTTGTAATTTAAAAAACGAATAGAAATAAATAATCCAATAAAAATGATCGAAAATTGTTCGCGTTGTAACGAAACAATGGAGTGTAAGGTAGATGATATTGCGAATTGTGCTTGTTCTACAATTCTTATAAAAGATGAAATAAAAGAGTTTTTGAAGAAAACGAATTACAAATGTTTGTGTAATTCTTGTATAGAAAAACTGAATTATTTTGTAGAATTAGATCAAGAATATCCACATCCAACAATGTCTTCTGATTTTGTTCCTCATATACATTATTATATCGAAAATGGGTATTGGGTTTTTTCAGAATTTTTCCATTATCAGAAAGGAAAATGTTGCCAAAATGGTTGCAGACATTGTGCTTATGGTTATAAGAAATAAAAAATGGTTCAACTTGCATTGAACCACTAACCAACCTAAAAATACTATAAAAAAACTCTATTTGATTAAGGATATTCTTCTTCAGAAATTCAACTTCATTATCCTTAACAACTATGAATAAATTATTTATAGTACAAAGGTAGGTGAATTTCTTAATTTGATAAATAAATTAATATATATTTTTTTATACTCAAATAGATAGGATTTATATTAATGTTAAAAAAAATTTTAAATTTACCTATTTATGAATATTTGCTAAAAAATCAATACTATATTTCCGAATGTTGTAATTCTAAGAAAAATATTGCATTATTTTTTTTGAAATTTTTTCAGCAGTTGTTTTATCTCCAGTTTCTTCCAAAGTTGTTACATAATCGTCTAAGAAACTTTTGATTTCTTGTTGATTAGAACCTTCAAAATTAGCTAAATAATCTTCGAAATCGATATTTCCTAAAACACGATAAAAGTAAGTTTTGGCTTCATCATATTTTTTCATGCTCACTAACAAAGGTGCAATACTATGACTAATATAAAACTCGTTTACAGCAGCTTGTTCAGTATTTTCTTCTTTTTTGAAATGTGCAGAATTTAAGTAACTATTATAAGCTTCCACAGCTTTTTCATTTTCACCTAAAACCTCATAACAACGTGCTTTAAAGAATTTAATTTCGTAAAATTCGTCTTCATTCAGTTTATTGAAAAATGTAATACTTTCTTTGGGATTTGAATAAAATTTTCGGTATCCAATAATAAAATCTTCTACAAATTCTGTATCCGTTTGTTCAATAGCGAAATTCAATAAGCTTTGAGATTGTTCTTCTGTTAATTGTCCAATAAAAGCTTCCCAATAATTCACCAAAGTATTGAAATCATACGCCAAATCTTCCACAAAAATTTGTGCAGCAATTCGTAGAAATTTATCACCCAATTGATCGATTATTTCATGGTCTTCATCAGAAAAATCAGTTGAATTATACAATAGATTTTCGATAATTTCTGACGCCTTATCTTCTGAATAATCATTATTTAATTGTTTCAAAGCATTGCTAACATTGAATTCCATTTGTGTAAATTTTAAATTAAAAATCAACACAAAGGTAACTGATTTACTGCAAAAAAAGCTTGAGAATTTCAAAAGTTAATCGTCAATTCTAATGAGAATTTAATGAATAGTTTTTTTGAGAAAGTAGAATTTTAGTTATCTTGTGGTAGTTTTTATTAGTTTATTTAAAATAAACGTTTTATGTTACGAATGTATTCGATAGTACTAATTATATGTGGTTTTTGTTTTACAAAAGCTCAAAATTTGAATGTTGGCGCTCAGTTTCCGATTAATAAAATTGAAAATATCAATCAATCTTCAAACTTTAAAATTATTGTATTTACGCCAAGTTTATACAAAACGAATCCGTATGCGAGCATGATGACAACTTCGCTGAACTATTATTTTGTGAAGAATTTGGCATTTTCGTCTCAAAATCCACTAAAAATTGATGTGATTTATATTGTAAATGAAGATAATAAATGGAGTAAAGAACCGCAGCAAACGTTTGTTTTTAATGAAACAACCAATCAAAATAAGTTGGATGGAACGAAGGTAATTTATGATGAAGTTGGAAAAATTTATAATGCAATTGGGTTGAAACCTTTTAAGCAAAATTCAATTTCGAGTATGATTCCAACGTCAAATTCTAACAATGTTTTAGTAGAAAGTTCGATTCTTTTTCTAGTGGATCAAAACAATAAAATTTTGATGCGAGATAATGATTATCGTGCGCAAGGCGAACATCTGAAACCTTTGGAAAGATTGATTAAAAGAACGTTTAAAATCGATAACATAGAAGTAAATATCACAGAAAATAAAACCTTGAAGGTTGGTGATAAAGCACCAGATTTTATTTTGAATGGACCGAATTATAAGACTAATTCGACAGATAAATTTTTGGATGATAAATCAACTTTTAAAGTTTTAACGTTTTATCCTGCGGCGTTTAGTGGACAAATTTTACCAGATTTTACGTCAATTGATACGAAAGCAGCAATGACTTGTGCTGCTCAAATTCAATTAATCGATCATAATCCATTGTTACAAAATGTAAATAGTTACGCAGTTTCTAGTTCTACAAATCCGTTGTTAGAATTATGGAAATCAGCTTTGCGAACAAATAATATTACGTATTTGAATGATGAGAATTATGCAATTTCGTTGATGTATAATTCTTATAATCGTTTAGGTTACAATAATAGAGCAACTTATGTGATTGATAAAAATGGAATTATTGTGTATGCAAATCAAGATTTGACGTTTGAAGATGAAGCAAAATTTCCAACTATTTTAGAAAAAATCATTCTGAATAGTAAATAAATTATGAATCAAATTGTGTAATATCTTCAAATTTAGCCTCAATCAAATTTTTTAAATCTTCGGGATTTAGAATAATTTGTAAACCTCTTTTTCCTGCACTGATACAAATCTGATCTTGTAAAACAGCCAGTTCTTCTATGTAAGTAGGAAATTGCTTTTTCATTCCGATAGGTGAGCAACCGCCACGAATATAACCTGTAACATTGAGTAAATCTTTCAACGGAAGCATTTTGCAGTTTTTATTACCAGAAATTTTCGCAAATTTTTTCATATTAAGATGTGTGTTCGCAGGAATTACGGCAACTAAAAATGGTTCTATATTTCCTTTCAAAACCAAAGTTTTATAAATTCCTTCCGGATTTACGTTCAATGAATTTGCAACATGCAAAGCATCAATATGTTCTTCATCAACTTCATATTCGCGCAATTCGTACGAAATATTGTGTGTGTTTAAAATTCGTACTGCATTTGTTTTAGCAGTTTTATTGCTCATTCTATAATAATTTACACAAAGTTATTACGAAAAACTTTTATAAAGGATTTTTCTATAGAATTATTGACTAGGATAATTTTTTGGACGAAAATTTCTATTCTCAAAACTATTCTTACCTTTGCACAACGAATGAAGTTTTTGCAACACATATTACGTTTACCATTTTTTAGCACTTATTATCGTACAATATTTGCTCGGGTAGACTATGTGTATACTTCGTATTAATTTTGTATGTCAAAAATTTAATCATAATCTACAAGCCCGAGCAGTTTTGCTCGGGCTTTTTTTATTTAAAAAAAATCATGGAAAATTTAAAAAGTTTAAAGGAAAATGTAGCTATTTTTTTACCAGAAAATGGATTAGAAGAAAAATTAAAATTAGCTGAAAAAGAAAATAGACCATTACGAATCAAATTAGGTTTTGATCCTACCGCACCAGATTTACATCTTGGTCACGCCGTTGTATTGAAGAAATTGAAAGAATTTCAAGATTTGGGACATCAAATAGTTATTTTGGTTGGGAGTTTTACAGCTCAGATTGGAGATCCAACAGGAAAAAATAAAAGTCGTCAACCGCTGAATGCAAAACAAGTTCAGAACAATGCGGAAACCTACATTAATCAATTGTCAAAAATTATTGATGTGGATAAGGCTGAAATTGTGTTTAATTCAGACTGGTTAGATCATTTACCTTTTACGGATGTTATTAAGTTGTTGTCAAAAGTTACGGTTGCACAACTGATGCATCGAAATGATTTTAATAAACGCTTCACCGAAAATACGCCGATTGCAATGCATGAGTTGGTTTACCCGATTTTACAAGCATACGATACTGTTCAGATAAGTGCTGATATCGAAATGGGAGGAACGGATCAATTATTTAATTGTACAATGGGACGACAATTGCAAGAAAGCAATGGAGAAGTTGCTCAGATTGTAATGTGTATGCCACTTTTGAGAGGAACCGATGGAAAAGAAAAGATGAGTAAATCGTTGAATAATATTATTGGTTTGACGGACGAACCAAATGAAATGTTTGGGAAAACGATGTCTATTCCAGATGATTTATTAGAAGAATATATTGCGTTGGCAACGGATTTTTCTATTGAAGAAAAAATGAATTTGAATGAGCGATTAAAAACAGATAATCCAATGTTAATTAAGAAATTAGTTGCAAAAAATATTATTATTCAATACCATTCTGTAAATGAAGCTGAACAAGCAGAAGAATTTTTTAACAATCAATTTCAGAAAAGAAATGATGAAAATAGAGTTTTCGAAGTTGTTAAAATTAGTTCTTTAAACTTTGAGAATGATAAAATCACATTATTAGATGTTTGTCATCAATTAAAGAAAGATTTGTCGAGAAATGCAATCAGACGTTTGATAGAAAGCGGTGCAGTACAAATTAATGGAGAGAAAAACATGGATGCTTTTGGTGATTTTTTATTAAAAACCGAAAATAAAATTAAAATAGGAAAAAGAGATTTCTTCGAGTTGAAGTAGATAATAAAATGAAAAAAAGCCTCTAAAACAGAGGCTTTTCATTATAATTCTTTTTTCATTTCATATTGTTTGTCGTACAATTCTAATCCCATCGATTGAATAAAATCATTTGTAGAGATTTCTCTTTCGTCAACATTAATCATTTTAATCTCTTTATTTTTCAAATCGCTGAAAAGGATGGAAGCTAAATAACGATTTCTATAATCGTGATGAACACCAAATTGATAAATACGTGTATTATTTTTGTTGATAATTTTATAAGCAACTAAAATTCCATCTTCATAAATTCCATTTATTTGACAATCTTCGATGATATTTTTTACACTTTGAATATCATTTTTCCAAGTAGGTTTTATGTCCCAAAAGTTTTCACTTGTAATCAAATCTAAATCACTAAATTCTACAATTTCATGTAACGGATTTACGACCAAAATAGGAATTCCTTTGTAACTATTTAAGGTTCTTGTTTTTTCAAAACCACAAGCTTCGTAAGCGTTAATTGCAAAATCATTTTTAGTATTTACCTCTAAAAATATGTTTTTCACTTGATGTTCTTTCAATTTGGGAAAACTAAAATCTAACATTTGTTGTGTTATTTTTTTTCCGCGATGTTCAGGAGAAACTCCTGTTCCACCAATATAGGCTGTTTTTACATCGTTATAATTTCGAATTCCGTAAAGTAAAAAGCCAATTAATTTTCCATCAATACTAGCACCTATAGAATAATCAAGATTGATATCTTCCATTTTTAATTTTCCCTGAAATTGTTCAGTCGAAAGGTTGATAGAAACGTAATAATTTTGATAAGAAAGATTATATAAAGATGATAATTCTTCCAAATCAACATGAGTTAATGAGTGTATTTTAATGTTTGTTTGCATAGCTGTAATTTGCAAAGCAAAAATAGCCCCAACATTTAAGATTTTTCTAAAAAAAAATCTTAAAAAATCTTAAAAAATTAAATTTTATTTGAACAATGTAATCCGATTTTGATAAAAATATAATTTATTTAATATGATTGACTGAATAATTCTACATTAAATTTAAAAATAGTGTAGAGGATAGCAAATATAATTAAGAAAAATTCTTTTTTTTATAATTTAACATAAGCTTATTGTTAATTATACTGAAGAAAATTCTGTAATCAATAAATTTGCATACATTTTTAAAACTAAAACTACGAGAGAAGTCTAACTTTCTCCTCATTTGTTGAAACAACTATTCTTCTCTCGATTTTTTAAAAAAATACTCCCTAAAGAAATCTAGTAAAGTGTATTTCGTACACTAATTAAATTGCCAAATTCTCAAAATTTCTTTCCAAAACTTATTTCAAAATATCTATTTCTCAAAAAATATTTAAACATATGATGAATTTAATAAAGCTTTGAAAAATTATTAAAAAATGATTAACGAACATTTGTTAGTTTTTTTCTTTTGATTATTTTAGTCGTTCAAATTATCACAAAAAAAATGAGTAAAAATTTAACAAAATTGGCTTGTCTAGCTATATTTTGCAGCTATAGCTATGTCTCTGCTCAACAGAAAACGACAGATAGTGTGGTTGTAGAAAAAGTAGAATTAATACAACCAAGAGAAAACAAAGACAAAGTTGATGTGCAGTTTTATGGATTTATCAGGAATGATATTTTTATGGATACGCGTCAAATGATTGGAGCAGGAGAGGCTTTGGTTCCGCTTTATCCAAAAGATCGTTTATCGGATGTAAACGGTGCTGATATCAATGCAGCTTCTAAATTTCACATGTTATCGATTGTTTCGAGAGCTGGTGTTAATTTGAAAGGTCCAGAATTACTTGGAGCTAAAACTTCTGGTATTTTAGAGGGAGAATTTTTTGGAGCAACAGAAGGAGGAATCAACGAGTTTCGTTTGCGTCACGCATATGTGATGTTGGATTGGGAGAAAACGCAATTAGGGATTGGACAATATTGGCATCCTTTCGTTGTGTTAGAAGCTTTGCCAAATGTTGCAAATTATGGAACTGGTGCGCCTGTTTATGCTTTAAATCGTAATCCTCAAGTTCGTTTAACGCATAAATTCACAGACAAATTTAAAGTTATTGCTGCTTTACATTCTCAACGAGATTTTACTCCAAATACAGAGCCCTTTCGAAATAGTGGAATGCCAGCGGCTCATCTTCAATTTCAATATAAATCACAAGTTTTTACTGCCGGAATTGGTGCGCAATATGAAAATTTGAAGCCAAAATTATCTTCAGGAAATCCTCCTGTTAAGTCTAATGAACGAGTTGAAAATGTTTCGTTTATGGCTTATTCTAAGTTAAATACAAAACCTTTACAAGTAACTTTCGCTGGATATTTGATGCAAGATGCGTCGTCTTTTGTACAACTTGGTGGAATTGTAGGATATCAAACAAGTCCGACGGCTGTTGAAACATATAAACCAATGAATACGCATAGTATGTGGATTGATTTGCAACAAAACTCAACAGGTAAATTTTCGTTCGGACTATTTGCAGGTTATGTTAGAAATAATGGTGTGAAAAATCCAGTAGAAGGAGCAATTGCATCAATATCTTATGGTGTAACGACAAATTGGGGCGCAATTTCGGCAACTCCAGGTACACGCACTGTAAATTATTTGTACAAAGTAGTTCCTCGTTTAGATCTTACCTTAAGCAAAGCCTTAAAATTTAGATTAGAATATGATCGAAGCACAGCGCAATGGGCAGATGCGACGATAAAAGGTACGGGAACCGAAAATAAATATTTAGCAAATAACAATAGATTTCAACTGACAACATTATTTAACTTCTAATATTACACAAAAAACATGAGTACAAATACTTTAGATACTTCGCAAACAGTAGCGAAGAAGGATAATATTTTCCAAATTATTTTAGCATCATCTGTCGGAACCTTAATCGAATGGTACGATATGTTCTTGGCAATCATCTTAGCTAGTGTATTATCAACACAATTATTTCCTAACGATGGTTCGTCGCATTTCTTAGAAACACTTGCAGTAGTGGTTTCATCATTTATGTTCCGTCCGATTGGATCATTAATTTTTGGAAGTATTGGAGATCGTATTGGTAGAAAATATTCATTCTTAGTTTCTTTAATTATGATGGGAGCAGCTACATTCTTGATTGGTTGTATTCCAACTTTTGATAGTGTAGGTTGGTTTGCTCCTGTTTTATTATTGTTTTGCCGCATTATGCAAGGACTTGCAATTAGTGGAGAATATGCAGGTGCGGTAATTTATGTCGCAGAACATGCGCCAGCAGAGAAGCGAGGATTTTATACAGGGTTTATTCAAGCAACTGTTCCAATTGGATTATTATTATGTTTAACAGTTGTTTTCTTAACACAATCATTTTTATCAGAAGAGGCTTTTGCAAGTTTCGGATGGAGGATTCCATTCTTATTTAGTGGAATATTAGTGATTTTGAGTTACTTTATTCGTCAACGCTTACATGAAAGTCCAATTTTTGAACAATTAAAAAAAGAAGGAAAAACATCTAAAACTCCAATTAAAGATGCTTTTACAACTCCAGGAAACGTAAAGTTAATGTTAAAGGCTATTTTTGGAGGAAATGCGGCGCAAAGTACAATTATGCAAACAACGTTATTCGTTACGCTTTTCTTCTTACAACGCGCAGTTAACTTACCTTACGAAACAGTTTTAATTGTTGTTTTATGTTCTACATTATTTAGTTCATTTTTCTATCAACGGTTTGGTGCATTAAGTGATAAAATTGGTCGTAAACCTGTTATGTTAGGTGGAATGATTTGTAGTTTTATCTTAATTCCATTATCATTTTTTTTGTACATGAAATTAGGAAATCCTGAAGGATTGAAAGAAGTTCATGATATTTCGAATTTAGCAGTTTTAGGAATTGTAGTTGTAAGTTTAATTACTTCAATTGCAGGAGCAGCAACATATGGTCCGCTTGGAGCTTTTATGTTAGAAATTTTCCCAACAAAGATTCGATACACTAGTATGGGATTTGCACAAAATATGGGAAATGGATTTATTGGTGGAGCAACAACTTTTGTAACGGAATTAATCAAAAGTACGATTATCGTTTCGGCTGCTATGTCGCCTTATATTGGATTAGCTTATCCATTGATATTAATCTTTATTGCGATTTTAGTGAATTATTTTACAATTCCAGAAACATACAAAACAGATTTAACAGAAGATAATTAAAATCAATAATAGACAAAATGTAAAAATCCTTCAAGTAATTCTTGAAGGATTTTTTTAGAGGAATTAAATTTCAATGCAAAAAAAATCCACTCAAACGAATGGATTTTTTTATTGTATCAGAAATATTATTTTTTCTTTTTTGTATCAACTGCTCCTGATAATTCAGATCCAGCTTTAAATTTAGCTACTGTTTTAGCAGCAATTTTAATTTCTTTTTTAGTTTGTGGGTTGATACCTGTTCTTGCAGCTCTCTCAGAAGTTGAGAAAGTACCGAATCCTACTAAAGCAACTTTGTCTCCTTTTGCTAAAGCTTTAGTTACATTTTCTGTAAATGAGTTTAAGGCTTTTTTAGCAGCTTCTTTAGAAATTCCAGCGTCAGCTGCAATCGCATCGATAAGTTCTGATTTGTTCATAGTTGTAACTTTTTAAATTAATTTATACACAAATATACTCTTTCCCTTTATTTGTGCAAGTTTCAACGCAAAAAATTTCAAGAAAAATGCAAAATTTTATGAAATCTGTGTCAAAAATCAGTAAATAAGTACTTATTTTACGAATAAGGTATCCTCGTTTTGATGTCCATTGATGAAATCTTTGGCTGTCATACGACGCTTTCCTTCCGGTTGAAGTTCTAAAATTTCGTAAACTCCTTGAGGTAGATTGATATAAAGGTTATTTTTTTGTAAAATTAATTGATAATCTTCTCCATCAACAACAATATCCGTTTTTAGACCTGCATATATTTTTAACGATTTATAATTTTCGCCATTTCCAAAAGTTGTCCACGCACATGGATAAGGAGAAAGTCCTCTAATTTTGTTGTGAATAGCAGTAATTGAATCGTTCCAATCTATTTTACAATCTTCTTTAAAGATTTTTGGAGCATGTTTCAATTCTATTGTTTCGTCTTGTGGATGCGGTTTTAATGAATCATTTTCTAAACCATCCAACGTTTTCACAACTAATTTTGCACCGATATGCATCAATTCATCATGAATTTTTCCAACATTATCATTTTCTCCAATTTCTACTTTATCAGAAATTAAGATATTTCCAGTATCAATTTTTTCATCAATTAAGAAAGTTGTTACTCCAGTTTCTTGATCGCCATTCATCACAGCCCAATTGATAGGAGCTGCACCACGATATTGCGGAAGAAGTGATCCATGAAGATTAAAAGTTCCTTTGGACGGAATTGACCAAACAACTTGTGGCAACATACGAAAAGCTACAACAACAAAAACATCAGCATTCCAGCTTTTTAATGTTTCGATAAAAGCTTCGTCGCGTAATTTTTCTGGTTGTGCCAAAGGCAAATTATGTTCAACTGCATATTTTTTGACATCAGAAATATTCATTTTTTGTCCTCTACCAGACGGTTTATCTGGAACAGTAACAACTCCAACTATTTCGTGATGACTATTTGTATTGATTTCATTCAAAGATGTCGCCGCAAATTCGGGCGTACCCATAAAGACTACTCGCATTTTTATTCTATTAGTTTATAAGAATCGAATCCAATTGGTTGAACTCGCATTTCGTCTATCAAATATTGCAATTCTTCGACGATTTTATCTTTTGGCGAATTTATGAATTTTGAAAGGATTTCGGCTTGCGTTTTTGTACCTTCTTTCAAATATTCAATTAAATCGGTTGAATTAAAGTTTTCATTTTGTTTTTTGGATTGACAAACATCGCATTTACCACAATTTTGATCAGATTTTTGATTAAAATATCCAAATAATAAACGTTCTCTACAAATTGTATTTTGTTCGGCATAATAAGCCATAGCTTGCAAACGTTTCCAATTATTCACTTGAATTGCTTCGAAATCTTTCCACAATTTATTTTTAAACGCATTAGAATCGCGCGGAACAAGAAATCTAAATCGCGCTAAAAATCGATCCGAATAATCAATAGAACCATTTTTTGCATATTCGTGTAAACTATTTCTAATGTCGCCAATACTCATGTGCAGTTCAAACGCCATTTTACTTTCCGAAATTTCTCTATTATAAGTATAAATTCCAGGATAATGACGTTGTAAATAATCAAAAATTCGGTTTTCATTCAAATTAATCGAATGTGGTGACGCTAAAATTTGAATACTACTATTTTGTGAATAATTTTTTTGCTGAATGATTTCTTTCGTATTGAGAAATTCTAAAAATTGAAGAACCATTTTAAGATTTAAACCAAATTTTTCGGCAAATTTTGGAATATCCAACTGATAATTCATTTCCGTTAATTCGCCTTCCGCTAATTGCAATTGACTAAATAAACAATTCCCAATTTTGATAAAATCTTGTTGCGAAGGTAAATTCGCTTTGAAAATATTTTCTGCTTGAATTTGATCATCAGGATTGTACAAATAAATTCCATGCGATTCCTTTTCATCACGCCCAGCGCGCCCAACTTCTTGATAATACGCTTCAATTCCTTGCGGTAAATCGATATGAAAAACGGTGCGAACATTTGGCTTGTCGATTCCCATTCCAAACGCATTTGTCGAAACCATAATTCGCGAATTACTCAACATCCAATCTTGCTGCTTTTGTTCTTTTTCGTCTTTCGTTAATTTGGCGTGAAAAAAATCGGCATCAAAACCATTTTGACTCAAAAAACTAGCAATTTCATAGGTTAATTTTCGATTTCGAACAAAAATAATACTCGAACCAGGATATTTTTTTAAATAATAAATCAAATCATTTTTCTTATCAGCTGAAAGAAAAACATTGTACGAAAGATTTTCCCTTTTTAAAGAAGATTTAAATACTTCGGGATTATCTAACTCTAATTTTTCTACAATTTCTTGCTGAATTTTTTCTGTCGCTGTTGCAGTCAACGCTAGGATTGGAACTTTAGGAAGAATAGTTTTTAACCTCGAAATTCGATGATATGCAGGTCGAAAATCATGTCCCCATTCGGAAACACAATGCGCTTCGTCAACTGCAAGCAAACTAATATTGATTTGTTTCAATCGTTCAACAAAAATTCTACTTTGCAAACGCTCTGGTGAAACATATAATAATTTGATTTTGTTGTTTTGACAATCGTCCAAAATTTTCCCAATTGTATTTTGATCAATTTCATTGGTGATATATGCCGTAGAAATTCCTTTTGATTGTAAATTCTGAACTTGATCTTTCATTAACGCAATAAGCGGCGAAATGACCAATGTTAATCCATCAAAAATAATCGCTGGAACTTGATAACAGATAGATTTTCCGCCACCAGTCGGCAAAATTGCCAACGTATCTTTACCTTCCAAAATGCTTGAGATGATTTCCTCTTGCGGCGTTTTGAAAGAAGGATAATTCCAATACTTAAAAAGAATTTCTTTTGGTGTCAAATTACAAAGCTTTGTTGTAAATTTAGGTAAAATCTAATGATTTATGAAGACGATTTTTAGTTTAGTTATTTATATACTTCCAATTCTTCTTTTTTCTCAAAAAAAGGATTCAATTTATGCTTTTATTGGAAAAGTAATAGAATCAAATAAAGTAGATTACAAAGAACATTATGATTTGAAAGATAAAATAACCAATTATTCTTTACAAATAGGAGATACTAAAAATGATTATCAATTAATTGATAAAGCTCCAATTTTAATGGATGAAATGTATGTAACGAAAGTAAAAGTGATAAAATGGTTGAATAATGATATTAAAAAAGATACAATAGAATTTGTTTCATTTGATCATTATGGTAAACCAGATTTTTTATCTGTAGAATATTCAATTTTATATTTAGGATTCAATAAAGAAAAGAAAGAATTCTATCAATACAAATATCAATTTGATATTGCTTATAAAGTAAAAGGAAAATGGTTAGGTATTTATCAATTTAGAGATCTTTATATCACTAAATATTTAACAAATGTAAAAACAGTTTCAGTTAATATTCCTTATAATTTACCTAAAAAATTCAATATTGATAATGAAGAGCAACGTGAGAAATATTTTCCAAGAGATTTTTATGATATTAAATCAAATAGAGAAGCTTTTATTCGAAAACTATATAAAGTCGAAGATTTAGCAAATGTTAGAATGAATAGTTTGACATTGAGATAATATTGAAAATAAAAACCAAAAACCTATGGAGTCAAGAAATTTAATTTTATTAATGTTGTTGATGGTTTCATCATCGATTTTTGCGCAAGAAAAAATCAATAATATTGAACTTTCTATTGGAAATTCAGAAGATTTTTTTGAGAATGTTTACGTAAAAGACCTTGAATCTCACCAAAGAAAAACGCTTAAAGATGGATTTTATATTCTTGAAAATTCTTCTCAGAAAGGAAAATTTGAAATAAAAAATGAATTAATCAATGGAGATATTGTTTTGTATTATGGAGAAAGTTATAGAAAAGAGTATGCGATTGAGAATTCTAAAATTATAACATTAAAAATATATCATAATGATTTGTTAGAAACTGATGCATTTAGAGAAAATGATAAATTAAATTTCAAGAGTTATAATGATCAAAATAAACTTACCAATGAAGGTTTTGTGTCTTTGAATCGTCAAGCGCATTATAAAAAAGGAATTACAAAATCGTATTATAAAAGTGGAGTGTAATCTTCCCCTTGTTA
>NZ_DLJR01000083.1:487-3206 GCF_002484365.1 Empedobacter sp. UBA7611 | reverse complement strand
CTTTTGATGTTTTGATGACAAGATTACCTATTGAAACTTTGCATGAAAGATTGGATTATTCACATTTCATTTATCCAGAAAGTAAGACTTTGAAAGATTTTAGAGCAAATAAAAATTTAATTGATTTAGAAAATAATGCGTTAAACAAAGCGCAAAAAATTATTAGTCCACATACAGATATTCAGAAAATGTTTCAAAATAAAATTGTGAAACTTGATTGGAATATTGAACAAAATTTGAATCAAAAAACTGGGAATAAAATTCTTTTTCCTGCTTCTGCAATTGGTAGAAAAGGAGCGTATGAAATGCGAAAATTAGCAAAAGAACTCAATTTAAAATTGGTAATTCTTGGACGAAATCTCGAAATGGATAATTTTTGGAATGATGTCGAAGTTGAAAAATTTAATGGAAATTATGATGAAATTGATTTAATCATTTATCCAACAATTATCGAAAATCAACCACGACAACTTATAAAAGCTGTTTCTTATGGAATTCCAATTATTACAACAACCGCTTGTGGTTTACAAGAAAGTGAAAATGTAAAAGTTGTAAAATTAAATGATTATAATTCGTTGAAAAAAGAAGTCGAAAATTATCTTTTAATCGGTAAGTTTTCGTCAGCGCCCCATTCAGACCAAGAACCATCATAAACTCTTACCTCATCAAAACCGGCAATTGTTGAAGCTAAGGCTAGGATAGAAGCTGTAATTCCAGAACCGCATGAAAAAATATTTTCTTTGGATGAATCTGTCAATTTTTCGAAAATAGATTTTAGTTCTTCTTTTGATTTATATGTTGTACCAGCTAAAACATTCTCAAAAAATAAATTCTTAGAAGTTGGAATATGTCCGCTTCGTAAACCTTGTCTTGGCTCAGGGGAAGTACCCTTGAAACGCCCTTCTGATCGAGCATCTATAATCATTTTCGACTCATCATTTATTGCATTTAACATAACTTGTGTGTCAGCAAACCAATTTGATTGAAAATCAGCGATAAAGTTACCTTTTACAGTAGGTTGAAAATAAGTAGAAGTTGCTTCAAAATTATTTTCTTGCCAAAGAGGCAATCCGCCATCTAAAACATATATCTCATTGTGTCCCATTGCTTTGAACATCCACCAAACTCTCGGGCTCGAATAAACGCCCCAACGATCATAACAAATGATGATAGAATCTTGATTAATACCCAAATGTTGAGCTTCTTTTGTAAAAGTTTCTTCATCAACAAGTGTATGAGGAAATTGCGAAGAATGATCAGAAAATTTTCCTTCCAAATCAAAGAAAAGAGAATTTGGAATTAATTCTAATTCTTGATCTTTTATTGATTGTCCAACTTTATCAATCGTACAATCTAAAATAATTAAATTATTAAGATGCAAATTATCTTGTAATTCTTGTGCTGAAATGATTGGTGAATTGAAAGTCATTTCTAATTATATTTTTATAAAAGTAAAAAAACGCAACCATTAATAGATAACGTTTTCTATATATTTTTCAGTTTGATTTTAAACTATTTTATATTAAATCCGACTTTTACCATCGGTTCAAACATATCCATATCATAAACAAAGTTGGAATTGTTACTTCCTTTTTCGTAGTCCATACTTATAATTTGATAGCCCGCCATTGCGTAAAATAAATTAGAGAATTTATAACCAGCCAATCCTTCCAATTGCCAAGCTAATTTTGATCCAATTTCAAATCCTCCAATTTCTCCAGAAACATTATACAAAAACCTTTTGTTTGGTAAATTTCTTGTTCTTGCAACTAACATTGGATCTACCCAGGTTTTAGAAACATTACGATCTAAATGAATTGGTTTTAAAGAAATTGGATTGATTAGATTTACATCAAATCCAGATTTAATATTTACAAAGTTCATACTAATTCCAGCTTCTAACCAAGGAGTTATTTTTCTCAATAAACCAACTTCGAAAGAGAATTGTTTTGCTGTTAATTTGCCATCCAAAACTAAAGGATTTTTTTAACATTTGCAGCTAAAGAAGCATAAATAATATCAGATGTAGTTACCCAATCTTTATTTTCGGCTTCAAAAGTTAACATTCCGGCAAATTTCAAATGCTCAAAAAAGTCTGATGGAGATTGACTTACATGTACATTCGGAAGTCGAGAAACAATCGCATTTCCTTTCATATGAGGCAACATCATATTTGGCTCTACTTTGAAATGCCAAGAATTATCTGGTTGAATTGAGTCTTGAGCAAATGTTTGAGTACTTGATGCCAATAGAATTAAAAATGTGCTTTTTTGAAAAAAGTTAAACATAATTTTAGTGATGTATAGATTCATTAATTATTAACTCGTTGTGCATTTTGATTTATANNTAAATAATAAAGTTGTTCATTTGATTGAAAATTAGTAAATTGTTTTAACTACAAAACATTTACAATGAACAACTTACTTGTAAATTACGAAAGAATATTGGAAGTTCTACGAAAAACATCAACAGATACACTTTTAATTTACCAACGTAGAAGACCTAAACTTTTTGATTTAGAACTCATAAGTCTTGTTTTAACCGCTGAATTTATGGGTATTGATAGTGAAAATCATTTATTTCGAAATCTTCCTAAAGCGCTAAGTTGTAAAATTGAGCGTAGTATTTATAATCGTAGAAAACGTAGATTATCAGAACAAATTAATAGTATTCGCCTCAAATTAGCGAAAGAATTTAATGAATTTGAAAATTGTTTTAT
>NZ_DLJR01000083.1:0-407 GCF_002484365.1 Empedobacter sp. UBA7611 | reverse complement strand
TAACTGGCGTTTTCCAGAGTATTGATATTAGTCCCGCATCTGTTCATGATATTCATTTTTTGAAAGATATAAAATCTCAACTATCAGATTGTGTGCTACTTGGGGATAAAGGTTATTTGTCGCAAACAATTCAAATTGACTTATTTAATGAAGTTAATATACGATTAGAAACACCGAAAAGATCGAATCAAAAAGATTACAAACCTCAGTTTTATACATTCAAAAAGTATCGAAAAAGAATTGAAACTTTATTTTCTCAACTATGCGATCAATTTATGATTAGAAGAAATTATGCAAAAACTTTTGAGGGGTTTAAAACCAGAATTCTAGCTAAAATTACTGCACTAACAGTGATTCAGTACATTAATAAAACATACTTTAATCGAAATATTAACAACCTAAAAATT